>JAKSDB010000436.1 GCA_022360415.1 Chlorobiales bacterium | reverse complement strand
TGTCAGGGAGCCGGTGAGGCTCATGGCGGCCACAATAATAACCAGCATCAGGACACTGAAGCTTACCCACTTTTCAATTACCATCACCCCGAAAATGTCCTTGTACTTCTCTTCCAGGGGACGGATCACGTAGGTATTTTCCAGATCGTTCTCCTGAATCCACGTTCGAAGGTTTCGGACGAGCGCCGCATGAGCTGAACGATCATTGCTTCCTCTCACATCGATACCCGAATACAGGTTTTCTTTCTGAAGGAGTATTTTTCTTGCCATTTCCCTCGACGTAAGTACGTAGTGCTCATTGAAGATACGCTGGAGAGAAAAAAGCGAACCGACGGTAACAACAGGAAAAGTAAGCGCGGGAAGAAGATACGGCTGGGAAAGAGACTGGAGCCCAAGCGATATGAGATCGGGGCTGAATATCTTTACCCGATCCTCGGGAGCAAGGCCTGCCTTGTGTGCCAGCATATCGCCAACAGAAACCGACCCGCTTTCGAAATACGGGGAACTTTTCTCTGTCTGTCTGAGGAGGCGTTTATGCGCGTTACCGGTGATGCCCTTGACCATGACAAGCTCGCTTTTCTCTTTGCCGGAAAGGATAGCGGCTCCTTCCGCAAAAGGTTCCGCCGATTCAACACCGCTTATCCGGCTTATCCGGGCAAGGAGAGAATCGGGCACTTCCATATCCTTTCCCTGGGCAGGCAGAACCTGCGCAGGACTTTCGATGGTGGTGAACAGGTCCCGGGCAACCTGCTGAAAACCGTTCAGCACGCTCATGACAACAAGCAGTGTGCTGACACCAAGAATTATTCCCGTCAGGCTGATTGCGGATATGATATTGATCACCCTGAACCGTTTTCTTGCGAAGCTGTAACGCTGGGCTATCCAAAATCCCGGAGTAAGGCGCATAAATAGCTGTTGAGTTGTTTATCTGTTTATTCGTTGAGTTGTTCAGAATGACCTATTACCTTCCTAACTTCCGGCACCCCCGGATGATCTCAAATCCACTACAGATATATCCGGTTTTCCGGTAGTCCAACGGGCGAAAGATTTTTCGCCCCTACATCTTGCCGACTGCCTACTGAAAACTGCCGACTATCTTTTCCTCACGCCTCTTTTGTCACTCGTCACTCGCTGCTTTTGTCACGATTTATGTCAGCAATGCCGTGCCCGGTTTCAGCGATGCTGCTACCCTGGCGGGAACAAATGCAAAAACAAGCGTCAACAGGACAACAACGCAGGAAACCGTTACGTAATCAAAAAGCTCTATCTGTATCGGCACGTGCTTGATGAAATAGTTTTTCTGCGGCAGTGCTATCAATTGAAAATGAAGCTCGAACACTGAAAGGCCGAAAGCGAGAAGGTTACCGAGGGCAACACCCGCCAGTGCGATCAAAAAAGCCTGAGAAAGAAATATCCCGCTGATCTTTCCGGGAACAAGCCCTAATGCGCCCAGCATTCCTATTTCCCTGGTTTTTTCAATGATAAGCACAAGCAGCGTAGAAATAATATTGAAAACCGCTACAACGGTAATGGTTATAATCAGGAGGGGGGTTATGTTTTCCTGGAGTTTCAGCCACTCAAAAAGGTTGGCGTAGCGTTCAAAAACCGTATAGCCGTAAAATGGATATCCAAACAGGTCGATGGCCTCGATAGTCGTAGAATCCAGCTTTGTCAGATCATGCACCATCACCTCATAACCACTTACAAGATTCCTGCCTTTGTTGAAAAACCTTTGCATTGCTTCGAGATCAGCGATCACCATATAATCGTCAAAACCCTCGTTCAGGCCCGTTTCATAGATTCCCCTGACTGTCGCCAGTTCGATGTCAAGCGCGGAAAGCAGCTCCACAATGTCATCACTTGCCTGGATCAGGCTACCTGAATACTCCTTCGAAGCGCTGATTACCATAAGCCTGCTTCCCGGTAAAAGGTTGAGAGATTCGGCAAGGGGCTTTCCTACCAGAACCTGCATTGATGATGGATCAGGATCCCCGAACCATCCCCCCTCCACGATACTTTGTTCAAGAAAGGCAGGAGGCTTCTCCCTGACCACGCCCTTGAGCCTGGCAGGTCTTACCGTTTCAGCGTCTTTTCCCTTGCTCCTCAGAACAATGTTTTTTTCCAGAAAAGGAGTGACGGAAGAGATGTTCTCAATGTCGTTCAGACGTATGGTATCCGCAGGGATAGGAAAAAACAGGTTCCCCTGTGCCTGCCGGAGCTGAAAATGTGAACTGAAGCCGATGAGCTTGTTTTCAATCTGTGTGGAAAAGCCTTTTACAATTGAAAGAGTCAGAATAAGCGCAGCAGTTCCAAGTGCTATCCC
>JAKSDB010000292.1 GCA_022360415.1 Chlorobiales bacterium | reverse complement strand
TTTTTGTCAATCACCAGTTGCCCGGAGCAGGCTGGCATCCCGACAAGTCGAGAACCCTAAATCACTTGCTCCCTCTTGTCCTTTTGTCTCCACCTCGTAGGGGCGAAAAATTTTTCGCCCTTACAGTTCAACAACTCAACAAATAAACAACTCAACATTCATCCTAATACACAACTCTCCACAGGAAAAGTCCTGCCGGGTCGGCCGGAACAGTCTTGCCCTTCGTCCTGCCTGCACAGAGGGCTTCCTTGAGCTCACCGGGAGAAGCATCGAGCTGCGCTGAAACCAGAAAGCGAACCATGGTCCTGAGAAACCTGTTCGCGGAAATCCTGAAAACAACCATGTCACCGCATCGCCACCATGATGCATCGTACACCGTGCAGAAGCTGTTGTCGACGGTTTCGGCATCCCGGGAATAGACGGCAAAATCATGTTTGCCGACAAGCTCTTTCGCGCAGAGGTTAAGCCGTTCGAGGTTCAGGGGAGCGTGATGATAGCCCGCATATCTGCGGTTGATTGCCGAATGATTTTCAAGAATAAAGTAACGGTACTCTCTTGCAAGCGCGCTGTAACGGGCATGGAAATCAACAGGAGCATCAGCCACGTCCGTCACACAGATTGAAGAGGGCAAGAGGGAGTTGACCGAGTGAAGCAGACGCTGCAAACCCATATCCGAGGCAGTTCTGAAATTCGCAACCTGTCCTTTGGCGTGCACCCCCCTGTCCGTCCTTCCTGCCGCTGTCAGGAGAACATCCTCCTGGACAACACGGCCCAGGGTTTCCTCAAGCACACCCTGAACGGTATTCAATCCGCCCGGCTGCTTCTGCCAGCCTGCATAGTCCGTGCCGTCGTACTCTATTGTTATTCGAATATTCCTCATTGGGGAGTAAAATAGCTTTATGTACATTAGATACCTACCTGGCATGAGTTTTTCGGGTTACAGGCAGGCTTGATGACACCTGTTACCGTTCCTTTATTCGGATCTCGTATTTATGCCAGTTCAGCCAAACAGTTTCCGGAAAAAAACAGCACCCGGCAATTTGAGCTCACACCATCTTGAAACAGCCCTCGAGGCGCTTTGCAGTGCGAGGAAAAACAGCGAGTGGCCGCCCTACTATATTCCCGAAATCTGGGAGAAAAACGGTACCGGCAAGCGAAGCGTTATTCCGTCCGACTATTATGGAAAAATTCTCGAATCAATTCTTTCCCGTAAAACCGTCCCGTACTCAAATCCGAAAGCATCGGCAGACGAATGGACCCGAAACAGCTTTGTTTACAATCTTTTCGTCCGGCTTACCACCGCCTACGACCACAACGACGACGGACACATAGCGGCAGAAACGCTTCCAGACGGTTTCCGTGAAACAGGGACCTTTCTCAAATCAATCGCGTTACTGCCCTATCTCGAGCGCCTGGGCATCAACACCATTTACCTTCTTCCTGTAACAATACCCGGGAAAAAAAATAAAAAAGGAAACCTCGGCTCCCCCTATGCCGTTAAAAATCCATACCGGATCGATCCCCTGCTTGCCGAACCAGCCCTCGGACTTGGTGCAGAACAGGAATTCTCGGCCTTCATGGAAGCTGCCCGTCGTTTTGGAATGCGGGTGGTTCTCGAATTTGTGTTCAGAACCACTGCTGTTGACAGTGACTGGGTAGCACAACACCCTGACTGGTATTACTGGCTGCTCTCGGACCCTGAAAGCGGCTTCGTTCCCGAATCATATGCCCCTCCGGTTTTCGGCCCGGAGAAACTCAATGCAATCTATGAAAAAGTGGACAAGCACGACCTTTCAGGGCTTCCTGAGCCCTCGGAGGACTTCAGGGCTCAGTTCACCCAGACCCCGGAAAAGGTTATCATAACCGAACAGGGAGCACAGGGAATTACTGCTGACGGCAAAGCATGTGTTGTCGCGAGCGCTTTCCCGGACTGGCCGCCTGACGACAAACAGCCACCCTGGACAGATGTTGCCTACCTGAAACTGCACCTGCACGATTCATTCAACTACATCGCGTATAACACGATACGAATGTACGACACTCTGCTCGACCATCCCGATCATGTCAACAGGAAACTATGGGATACCCTTGCCGGTATCATTCCCTGGTTTCAGGAACATTTTTCCATCAACGGGGCCATGATCGATATGGGTCATGCTCTGCCTTCGGCGCTGAAAGCCTCCATTGTTGAAAAAGCACGCCGGAAAGATCCCGATTTTGCTTTCTGGGATGAAAACTTCGATCCTTCACCCTCCATCAGGGATGAAGGCTTCAACGCTGTCTTCGGCTCACTGCCCTTTGTCATAGAGGATCCGGTTTATATCCGCGGACTGCTTAATTATCTTAATAAAACCGGTGTCGTTGTGCCGTTTTTCGGAACGGGTGAGAACCATAATACCCCGAGAGTGTGCCATAAACTTGCAGGCAAAGCCGCTGGCAGAAACCGTTCGAGATTTATTTTCGGCCTTTCAACGATTCTTCCTGCCGTACCATTCATTCATTCCGGCATGGAAATCTGTGAATCGAAACCGGTAAATCTCGGGCTCAATTTCACAGACGAAGAAAGAAAGAAATGGCCTGCGGACATGCTGCCGCTTTTCAGTGCCTGCGGTTACGACTGGACAAATTGCAACAGCCTCGAACCGCTCACGGAATTTATCACTGCCATGCTTTCTCTGCGCAGGAAATACGAGGAGATCATCCGGAACGGCAGCCCGGGTTTCCTTTCACTACCTTTCGTTTCCTCGCCGGACCTTCTTGCCGTCATGCGCAAGGGCCGTGAAAAAAATCTGCTGTTCGTCGGAAACAGCAATTCGGAAAATAATGCATCGGGTTATATGGAATTTCATCAGAAAAGCTTTACGCTAACAGATATGGTTTCCGG
>JAKSDB010000002.1 GCA_022360415.1 Chlorobiales bacterium | reverse complement strand
GCACCGAATGCAACCGCGAGTATGCCGAAGTAGAGCGCGAACTGTTCACCGAGGCCGTACTGTATTTGCAGGATCTGCTGCGAGGAGTTCAGATAGCCGAGAAATGAGCCGAAGACCAGTCCGGCTACAATGGTATAGGCAAGCGATTGCCGAATGCCGACAATCTCGCGGACTGCGGATACTGTCCTTCGAAGGGTAAAGGGGATGCGCTTTTCGGAAGACAGCGTTTCAGGTTGCCGTAACGAAAACCACGTGAGAGTGAAGACCGAGAGAAACAGGAATATTCCAAAGATCGATCTCCAGCCCGAAAAGTCAAGCATTGCCTGTCCTAACGCGGGGGCGAGAATTGGTATAAGGATAAAAATTGTCATGACGAAAGACATTACCCTTGCCATTTGCGGCCCTTCATATTGATCCCTTACAAGAGCGATTGAGACAATACGGGGGCCGGCGGCACCGAAACCCTGAAGAATCCGCCCGGCGAGCATCATGGGGAAACTGGTGGCAAAAAGGGAAAGAAGTGTCCCTGAGATGAAAATGCCGAACCCGACATAGATTGCCGGTTTTCTGCCGACAGCATCCGATAACGGGCCGTAAATGATCTGTCCGGCTGACATGCCGAGAAAGAGCAGCGAGATGATAAGCTGGTTTGTGTTTTCGTGCCGGACACCGAGTTCATCGCCGATAACGGAAAGCGCCGGCAGCATGGCATCGATCGAAAGTGCGACGAGCGACATCATCATCGCGGTAATCGCGACGAATTCCGCGAATTTCAGATGTTCACCGCTCCTTTTACTGGGCATTCAAATCCCGTCCTTTGTAGAAGTCGATATCAGACCCGAATAGGTATTTGCAGAACCAGGTAAACTGTCCCGTATGATGGCTCAGGTGTTCGGTTGCGTGAATGAGAATCCCGTAACCGGAATACTCGAACCCCTGGACCTTGTAAACCCGGGAAAGCTGCTCGTCGCTGAGCGAGTCTACGACGGCAATGCATTCTTTTATGGTTGCGGTAAACGTTTCTTTTAGCTGTTCCCTGCTTGAGCCGGGCTTGTCGGAAAACTCCCTGGGCCGGTTGCGACAAAAGCTTTGACCTCCAAGGCCTTTGATGATGTACTGATTGAGGTTGCCGATCAGATGGAGAACAAGGTTGCCGGGGCTTGAGAGGTTCGGTGCGAAATCGGTCCAGAGCTTTTGATCATCGATGGTTTCAAGGCATGTGACCAGACGTGCAGCAATGGTGTCAAGGTGTTCGTTAATCGAGGTGCTGAAAGGGTGTGGCATTGTTGTTCGGCGGCAAAGTTGATCAATTTGTCATTAGGCCTGATGGAATAGTAGCGCTATTTTTCGGAATTTCAGCATACCCCGAATTTGCCCAGGGTCAGTTGTTCAATAAATACTCCTATATAGGCAAGTTCGACATGAATGATCGAGGTGACAGCTTCACGGACATCGTCGAGATGTACATCTTTTTCGAGGACAAGCTTCGCTGTTGCGATCAGCGGTTCATCAAGCGGTTTGCCTATCTGGCTGCAAAGGTAGACGGTGACTTCCATAATACCGTCTACTTCCTTGTGAATACGCCTTGCCATTTCATGGCTGAGGACATTGTAGATCTTTCCCACGTGATTAACCGGGTTTTTACCCGCGGCTGCTTCAAGGCTCTGTGGACGGTTGAAGGTTATCAGTCCGTTCACGCGGTTGCCTCTTCCGACCTGTCCTCCGTCACCGCTTTCCGCTGAAGTGCCGAGTACGGTCAGATACATGCCGCTCTCGCCGCGTTCAGGATCATCGAGCGTATTGACCTGAACAGTGACGTTTTCGATAGATTGCTGCTTGCATCTGATGAACTCGGTAAGGTTATCCTGGATAATCTGTTTTTTCTCAAAGTACATTTTCTCATTTTGGATATAGCGGTCGACAAAGGCAATTGCTACAGTCAGCGTGAGGTCCCGATTCTTCCTGAATGCCATGATCTTGATATCCTTGCCCGTTTCCGGATAGGCGTATTTGAATGTGTTCGAGTTGAGGTATTGCTCTGCGGCAAGCACCAGCCGTTCCGTTTCGGTTGGAGGTGCATGACCGATTCCTACAGACGTGTCATTGGCACCGATAACAGATCTGGCAAAGGTATCGGTAAGTTCAGGTGAACCGGGTTTTATTTCGTTTTGGTAGATAATGTTGACCTCCGGGTCAACAAACCGCATGTTGCTGTGAAGCCATTTTTTTGCGGCTGCTTCGGCAATTTCACCGATGGGAACAAACGTGCCGTTATGAGTATAGGTTGCACGGTCACCAAAGATAATTTTCATGGGCTCGATCACTTTGCCCCCTCCGGGCTGCGGAAGGGTCTTGCCTGCAACCAGCATGCCTTTGTCGATGTTATGGTGCAGGATGTGCCCGAAACGATCGGAGTATTCTTTACAGAGCGCTACGCAGACAGCTTCCATGATTGAGTCGCACATCGTGTCCGGATGAGCGATACCCTTACGTTCGACCAGTTCGGTCTGCTGCTGTTCAGCAGGAAGCGAAGACGAGAGCTCAACGGCAATATTTCTCTGCTTTTTCATGAGAGACGGTACTGTATTGATTATGATTGGCTTTCAATGGGTCACTGCGCGGGTTGTCGGGGTAATGCTTGTAAATGTAACGGGTTTCAAGGGCTAAAATGTTTCCTTGTTAAAAGGTATTATAATCGATTGTTGAGTTACAACTGCCGTACTCGGCGAAGCGGTACTCGTAATCGAGAAAAGTAGTGCTGAGTGCTGAGTTCTGAGCTTAAGATGTTGTTATGTGTTGTGTTAGTATCGTACTCGTACTCAGCGAAGTGGTACTCGTAATCGTAATCGAAAATACAGTTTGTAGGGGCAGCCCCGTGTGGCTGCCCGCTCGAAAAGACTGTTTTTCGATACCGATACCGACGCCGATTTCCGTTTTTTTCTTTCGGGGTTCGCCGTCGGCCCTGTGAAATATCCGGTTTGATTTTACGGGGGTATCGGTATCGATAACCAACGCCAGTTCGGGCAGACACACAGGTTTGCCCCTACAGTTTGCCAACTGCCAACTGAAGACTGCCGACTGATCTCTTGCTAGCTTCCGAATGCCGGACCCCGAACTTTTTTCGAGTACGATTCGAAACACTTCAACAAATCAGACCACTTTTTCTCCTACCCAAGACCATCAGTCAGGAGGAACTATATAGGTGAAAAGTCGATTGAAAATCGCGTAATTGCCAACAAAGGGGCCGGGTATAAACCTAGCTTTTTTTGGTATCTTGCCAGCGCGAGGAGTACCAGTCATTTTGTGATTCATTGGCTATGAAAATAGGGATTTCCTGTCACCATACATACGGCGGTAGCGGCGCGGTTGCGACCGAGCTGGGCAAGGCTCTGGCCGAGCGTGGGCATATCGTGCATTTTATCAATCGGTCTGAGCCGTTCAGGCTCGGGGCGTTCTCGAAAAATATCTTTTATCACGAAGTCGAGGCGATGCACTACCCGGTCTTCGAGTGTCCGTTTTACTCGCTCGCCCTTGCGACAAAGATCGCCGAAGTAGCGCTGTACGAAAAGCTCGACGTGGTGCACGCCCATTACGCTATTCCGCATGCGCTGAGTGCCATGCTTGCTCGTCAGATGCTTGAGGAGTCATGTTCCGAAGTAAAGTGTTTCAGGCTGGCGACAACCCTGCATGGGACAGACATAACAGTGGTTGGTGCCGACAGCAGCATGCACGGGGCGGTCAGGCTGGCTATCAACAAATCCGACGGCGTGACTGCCGTTTCGGAGTTTCTCAAGAAAGAGACCGTGAAACTGTTCGAGCCCAGGCGTGACGTCGAAGTAATCCCTAATTTTGTCGATACGGAACTCTTTTACCGTATGCCGCAAACCACACAGATACGTGACCAGCTTGGACTGGAGGGTGAAAAGATCTGTATCCATATATCCAACTTCAGGCCGGTAAAGCGGATTCGTGATGTGCTGAAGACCTTCCATACTCTTGTGCAGACAATATCAGCAACCCTGCTGCTTGTCGGTGACGGTCCGGAAAGGAGCGATGCCGAGACCTGGGCGCGGGAAAACGGTATTGGAGAGCGTGTCCGTTTTCTCGGCAAGATAGACGATATCGTTCCGCTGCTTTCCGTTTCCGACCTTATGCTCATGCCAAGCAGCGGTGAATCGTTCGGTCTCGCGGCTCTCGAGGCCATGGCCTGCGGTGTGCCGGTCATTGTGACGGATATGGGCGGGTTTCCGGAATTTATAGCCAACGGAAAACACGGTTACCTTGTGGAGCTTGGTAATGTCGGACGCATGTCGGAAAAGGCTCTTGAGCTGCTTTCCGACACAGACCGTTGGCAGACCTTTTCCAGGAACTGCCTGAGACAGGCGAGGAAGTACCAGGTTGCCACGATGGTTGAAAAATATGAAGCGTTTTACGTCCGGCTTGTTGAGGAAGGGGAAAGGAAAAGATAAGGCAAAAGGTAAAGGTCAAAAGTCAAAAGAGGAGTAAGGAGTAGCTCACTTCGTGTGAAGGATTCAGGAGCCATTAGGGCAGGTTTTCGGGGAGCAGGAAAAGGGTTGTTGGCAGTTGGTAATATGTGTTGTGCTGCAGGCTGCAAACTGTCTACTGAAGACAGATTTTTCAGTATCTCTTTGTCGGGAGTAAAACGCTTCGATAACTTTCCAGGTCTTCGAGCACTTTGCCGGTGCCCCTTGCAACGGCTGTCAGGGGATCTTCGCTGATGTGAACGGCAAGCTTGGTTTCATCGTGGATTTTCTTGTCGAGGTCCTTGATGAGCGCTCCGCCGCCGGCAAGAAAGAGACCCCTGTCAAGGACGTCAGCCGAGAGCTCCGGTTTGGTTACCTCGAGACATCGCTTGATCGAGTTGATTATCTGGCTTATCGGGGTCGAAATGGCTTCCCTGATGGTAGGCGAGCTTACCTCGCGCTCCTCAGGGAGGGCGGTGACGAGATTCCTGCCCCGGACCATCATAGTCAATTCCTTGTCGAGCTTGCTGGCCGACGCAATGCGTATTTTAACTTCCTCGGCTGTCCTTTCTCCGATAGCAAGGTTGTAGGCTTTTCTGAAATGGCGTATGATCGAGTTTGTGATATCGGTTCCTGCAACGCGCAATGACTCGCCCGAGGCGATACCGCCAAGCGAGATGACGGCTATTTCGGTTGTTCCGCCGCCGATGTCCACAACCATGTTTCCCATAGGCTCATTGACATCGAGGCCGATCCCGATTGCTGCGGCCATTGGTTCGGCCACGAGGTAAACCTCCTTGCCTCCGATGTGCTCCGCCGAGTCACGCACCGCCCGTTTTTCCACTTCGGTGATGCCGGAAGGTATCCCGATCACCATTCTCCTTATACCAACTGAAAACTGGGTCTTGGTTTTCCTGATCAGACCCTTGATAAGTTCTTCAGTGGCTTCGTAGTCGGCTATGACCCCGTTGGCGAGGGGTTTTATGGTAACGATACCAGGATGGGTTTTTTCGTGCATCAAAAGGGCGTCCTGCCCGATCGCAACAACTTTGCCGGTACTTCGTTCCCTGGCAACGATTGACGGCTCATTGAGTACTACACCTTTATCGCGAATAAATACAAGTGTGTTTGCAGTTCCGAGATCTACGGCAATGTCTCTGAATAGATATCCTAAAAAGCTCATTTCTGTCCTGAATGTAGAGTGTCTGTGGTGTCGTTCTGCCCGGTTAAAAGCAAATGGGAAGGCGTTTTCGTCGCTTTCTTTCAAAAAAGTAAGGTAGGTAATGGAACTATCATTTCAAATGAAAATTGTTGAATTACAACGAGTTTTTTCCTGCGAACAGGTCTGTCCGCAGGTTTCTTTAAATGACCTGTTTGTTTACATTAGGTGAAAAGCCTTGTATCGTGAATTGCCTAAATGGAATAGTGCCGTGTTGCGGTTGTTTACTTATGCCGAAGAAAAACAGGAGCTGCAAAATCACCTCGCCCGCAGCGTAACGTTTGAGTCTGAAGTCAGGGATGTCGTTCAGGAGATTCTGAAGAATATTGAGAGCCGGGGGGATGCGGCGCTTTTTGAGTATACTGAAAAATTTCAGGGGTTCAGGCCCGGTGAGATTACAGTATCGGCAGAAGATATTGAGGCCGCATACAGGAGCGCTGACAGGGATTTCATCGCCATTCTCAAGGAAGCGTACGCGAACATAACCGCGTTTCACAAACTCGAGTCTGAAAAGAGTTTTTTCTGT
>JAKSDB010000009.1 GCA_022360415.1 Chlorobiales bacterium | reverse complement strand
GCCGATTCCCCAGAAAAACGAGAGGCGGGGAGCGAAGTCATCGATCGCAAGGCCGGCGTCAAGACCTGTCCGGATATATTCGAGACCGTTCGCAAGGGTATAAGCCAGCTCAAGGTCGGCGGTAGCTCCCGCTTCCTGCATGTGATAACCCGAGATGCTGATAGAATTGAACCTGGGCATGCGCCTGGACGTGTAGCTGAAAATATCGGCGATGATCCTCATCGAGGGAGCAGGGGGATAGATAAAGGTGTTGCGAACCATAAACTCCTTGAGAATATCGTTCTGGATCGTCCCGCTCAGCTGCTCCGGGACAACGCCCTGTTCTTCAGCTGCAACGATATAGAATGCCATGACCGGCAGCACCGCACCATTCATGGTCATCGAGACCGACATCCTGTCAAGAGGAATCCGGTCGAACAGGATCTTCATGTCTTCGACACTGTCTATGGCGACACCCGCCTTGCCGACGTCACCGATGACCCTCGGGTGATCGGAGTCGTATCCCCTGTGAGTAGGCAGGTCAAAAGCAACGGAAAGACCTTTCTGCCCTGCGGCAAGGTTTCGGCGATAAAACTCGTTGGACTGCTCGGCGGTTGAAAATCCTGCGTACTGACGAATGGTCCAGGGCCTGACGGTATACATCGAACTGTAGGGCCCCGCGTTGAAGGGGGGGAAACCCGGTGCAAAAAAACGTTGTTCGGCGTTTACGGTGTCAGAAGGCCCGTAACGTTTTTTTACGGCTATTCCTTCGGGGGAAATCCATTGGCCGGCATTTTCCCCCTCGAAAACAGTGCGGGAGGTATGTGCCGGAAAAATTTGAGGTTCTTTCCGGCTGCCATGTGACGCGCTTTTTTCCCCTTTGCCAAGTGCCTCCCTGTACAATTTCAGAGCCTCCCGGCAAAGTTGCGTCGTCAGCGTCTCGATATAGGAAGCCCCGGCACAAGGGTCGGTAACCTCGGCAAGCATGCTTTCATGCTTCAGCATATGGTGTATGTTGAGCGAGAGGCGTTCGGCAGTTGCAGCATCATATGCGGTGCCGTTACTGTATGAAGGGATCACAAGCGTATCGCATCCACCGATGACGGCTGATACCGCCTGGGCTGAAAGTATCACAAGGGTGTTGTCGGGATCGTTCCGATAGGGAATTCCGGGGTTGAGACGAACGGTAATCCGGGGTGCCCGGAGATCTTCGCTGCTTATACCGTGTTCTGATGCGACCGTTGTCCATGCACGGCGCAGCGCCCTTATTTTTGCGGCTTCAAGGAAAAAGGAGCTTCCGGACATCAGGGTTATCCCGGTCATTCCGGCGATCGCGGATACATGCTCATCCCCGGCAGCAGGACTTTTCAGCAGCCTGTCAAGCGCGGCAAGCGAACAGGCGATTTCCAGCGAAGGGGTCGGGTTCTCCGGGCTGTTGTGCTCTGCATTGATCCCCAGGGGCGTGAACACAGGAAAATCCTGTGAAAGTGCAAGCAGCCGTGAAGAAATATGAAGGTTATCGGGAAAACCTCCCCGGTTACGCGCAAACCCCTCTATGGTTGAAGCAATGGACAGCAATTCTTCCGGGGAATCAATACCCGTAAAGGAAACCGCCGCTGCATCAAGATCGATATTTTCCAGAAGGCGATGCAGGAGCTTTTCATCATGCTTTTTCTGAGGTCCCAGGTTGTAAATAATTGTGTCGGCGCCGTTCATCAGAAACCTGATGGCCTTTTCGGAAGCTTTCGCGGGGTTATCAGCCTGGATTTCTGCACCGATCTTCCATCCTCCCGCTTCGCTCCGTGGCCGGGGGACCGGTTCGTGTTCCGCGGTTTCAGCAGGGCTGTACCAGGGCTCCTGATGAAAGCCGTCAGGCGTTTCCCATACGATGGAATCGTAGTCGCCGCCTTTGAGCTCCCTGATGACCTGCTGTTTCCATTGTTCCTTGTTTACCGGACTGAACTCTTCAAACATGGCAGTACCTGTGTCGGACTTATCGAATAAAAGGCGCCTCTATTTATTTGTTGCGCACCATATGATGAAAAAACAATGTCGATACAAAGGACTCTCACAGTTCAGGATTTTCTCCGTTCTCCCCGATAATGAGCGAAATATGGTGCCTGAGCCTGTCTGGCCGGACAATATGCTCGGCATACCCTTTTTCTTTCAGCCACCGCGTTGTCTGGAAATCCGGTGAGGTTTTTTTGCCTGTGTACTGTTCGATGACACGTTTACCGGAAAAACCGATATTGCCGGCATTGTACTCAAAAAGCTTGATCCCCCTTGATCCGATGCCTATGGCAACGCCTCCCAGTGTAGGGTCGGTAATGATGGTAATGACGGGGAGACCTGCATTCTCGACTCTCGAAAGGGCAACGTGTATTTTCGGGATGCTGACCATCGACGAACACCCTTCATGCATTCTCGCTCCGCCGCCTGCGGCCTGAAGAATAATGGCGCAGTTCCGTTCAATCGCCTTTTCGCAGGCTCGCCATATTTTTTCACCTGTCGACATGCAGAAAGAACCTCCGAGGAAACCGAAGTCGGTTGCGCAGAAAACCACGTTTCGGCCCAGTATTGTTCCGTCACCCGTGATGAAAGCCGAGGCCATACCGGTTGCAACCCGGGCTTCTTCAAGCTTCTCGCGGTAGTGCGGGAAGTGTAAAATATCCCTGTCAACGATATGGCGGGTTTCAGGGTGCTCCCTGAAAGAGCACGGGTCGAGTACGAGATCGATATAATCTTTTGCGGACAGCCGGGTATAGCGGTATCCGCAGTCGGGACAGACATAGTTGTTTTCCAGAAGCTCCGGGAAAAAGACAGGATCATAAAGCCTTTCGCCGTCAATGCCTCTGCACCCTTTGTGGCGTTTTATGTAGAGTGTTCCGGCGGGTTTGTGTATGCATCGCGAGATGTTTTCTTCAAAGAAAGCCATGTCGGGCTCTTCTATTTCATCCCACTGGCCGATTGCCCTCCACCGTTCTGTCCTGACGGAAAACACTTTTTCAGGAGGAATGGCAGAAAGCTCTATCGCGTGTGTTCCCAGTGACTCTTTCAATGACGCCATTGCAGCTTCGGGAAACCTGTGTGCCGGGCCTTCAGGTTCAGGTACAAGGGCATCGACAATCCCGTGGACAAGAGCTTCCCTTGCCGTGATTTGCGAGATTTCCGCTGCGTGACTTGCTTTGGCGCGTGTTCTGAAGAGGATGGAAGAGCAGGCTTCGGGAGAGATGACCAGGTAGGTGGCGTATTCCATGGCAAGTACCCTGTCGCAGCCCGAGAGCGCGATGGCCCCGCCGCTGCATCCCCTGTTCATGATGATCGAGATTGTCGGAACAGGAGTTTCGGCGAGGGCCTGCATGCATTTGCCGATTTTCCAGGCAATGCCGCCTGTTTCCGCTTCTTCTGTCGGGTCAGCCCCCGGTGTGTCGATCATGGTTATGATAAGCCGGTTTTCCTGCCGGGCAAGGTCGATCGCCTGCAGGGCGCGCTCGTAGGCTCCGGGGGTGGGCATTCCCTGATTCCACTGTTCGGCAAGCCCGTCATTCTGCATGAGCTCCTGAAGCTGCTCGAAATCTGAAGTTGGAGCTGATTGCTGGCCGACCAGCATGACTTTCAGAGCCCCTTTTGGCGTATCGAGCACTGCCCTGTGTGTCTGTATAAGGCAGCCTCCGTGTGCTTCGCTCCGAAGGCATTCCTCGACCTCTTCAAAAATACCCAGGTAATCGAGGTACCTTGGGCGTTCAGGATGAAAAGACAACTGATACTTCTCGTACTCGCTCAACTGTTTTATATCCTCTGCCGAACAGCTGAAACCCTGTTTTTTTTCAAAAGGGAAAAAGAAATGCTTCACGGTAACCTATTCCTGGTTCTTCTGGACAAACTCTACAAGGACCCTGCCGGTGTCTTTGGGGTTGAAAAATACAATTTTTTTGTTGCCCGCCCCTTCGGAAGGCTCCGAAAGAGGCAGGAGCTTCTCTTTTGCAGTGCGTGCGATTTCGGCATCGAGGTCTTTGGTTTCGAGGGCAATGTGATGGAGTCCTTCTCCCCGTTTTTCAAGAAACCGGGCAACAGGGCTGGTTGGATCGAGTGGCTCCATCAGCTCTATTTTCGAGTTTCCGATCCGGATAAACGCGACCCTTACCTTTTCCGCCGGGACCTCATCAAGGCGGATCTGTTCTTCAGTCGCGCCGGTCAGTGCTTTGAACCGTTCAAGTGCCTGGTCGAGATCGTGAACAGCAATGGCTATGTGATCGATATTCGAAATCATTTCGCATATCCTATCGATTGCAGGGCTTCCCTGATCTCATCGAGTATAGCCGGGTCGTCAATCGTGGCAGGCATGGTATATTCCTCGCCGTTGGCAATTTTGCGCATTGTGCCCCTGAGTATCTTGCCGGAGCGTGTTTTGGGCAGACGCTGTACAATCACCGCCTTCTTGAACGAAGCGACAGGACCGATGTTCTCCCTTACATATTCGATTACGTGTTTGATGATGTGGCTTTCAGGCGTGTCAACTCCTGATTTCAGCACAAGAAATCCCAGAGGTATTTCTCCCTTGAGGTCATCAGCGGCTCCGATAACGGCACTTTCAGCGACGTCCGGATGCTCGCACAGCTCGGCCTCGATAGCTCCTGTGGATAGCCTGTGACCCGCGACGTTGATGATGTCATCTGTGCGCGACATGATAAAGATATAGCCGTCTTCATCGATATAGCCGGCGTCACTGGTATGATAATAGCCGGGGTATTTCGACATATAGCTGTCGATGAACTGGTTGTCGGCTTTCCACAGCGTAAGCATTGTGCCGGGCGGGAGCGGATGGCGGATAACGATGTCTCCCATCCGGCCGGGAGGAAGTTCTTCCTTGTCCTTGTTGACAACAGTTACATTATAGCCAGGAACAGCCTTCGAGGCGGAGCCGTATTTGATCGGACCGGGTTCGATTCCCCGGCAATTGGCCGCTATTGCCCAGCCGGTTTCAGTCTGCCACCAATGGTCGATAACCGGGACTTTGAGTTTTTCCTCAGCCCATTTAACCGTATCGGGATCTGCGCGTTCCCCGGCAAGGAAGAGCGCCCGAAGCCCTGCAAGATCATGTTTGTTGATGAATGATCCTTCAGGGTCCTCCTTTTTGATCGCCCTGAAAGCTGTCGGAGCGGTAAAAAACACCGAAACCTTATGCTCATCGATGATTCTCCAGAAAACTCCCGGATCGGGTGTGCCGACAGGCTTTCCTTCAAAGATGACGGTGGCGTTTCCATTAAGCAGAGGCCCGTATACGATATAGGAGTGCCCCACGACCCATCCGATATCGCTTGCGGCCCAGTATGTTTCGCCGGGCTTGACACTGTAGACATGCTCCATGCTCCATTTCAGCGCTACCATGTGCCCGCCGTTGTCGCGTACCACTCCTTTTGGTTTCCCGGTTGTTCCGGAAGTGTAGAGGATATAGAGCGGATCGGATGACTCCACAGGGACGCACGGTGCCGGCTCCGCGCCGAGCAGGGCCTGTTTCCAGGTCATGTCCCTTTCCTCGTTCAGTGTCGCTTTGAGCTGTTCCCGCTGATAGATAATACAGATGTCGGGTTTGAAATGGGCCATCTCTATGGCGAAGTCCAGCAGGTGCTTGTAATCGATAACCTTGTCCCTTTCGATGCCGCAGGAAGCGGATATGATGATTTTCGGCTTGCAATCGTCAATTCTGACCGCCAGCTCGTGCGACGCAAACCCCCCGAACACCACGGAATGAATGGCCCCGATCCTTGCACAGGCGAGCATGGCGATGACTGCTTCAGGAATCATCGGCATGTAGATGATGACGCGATCACCCTTGCGTACTCCCCGTGACTGCAAAGCACCGGCAAAAAGCGCGACCCTGTCCCGGAATTCACGGAAGGTGAACTGTTCTTTCATTCCTGTCACAGGGCTGTCGTAAATGACGGCGGTGTCATTACCCCGGCCTTCGTCCACATGGCGGTCAAGAGCGTTGTAGCATGTGTTTGTCACTCCTCCTGCGAACCATCGGTAAAACGGTGGATTTGTCTCGTCGAGCACCCGGTTCCATTTCGTGTACCAGTGAAGTTTTTCAGCGGCTTCGGCCCAGAATTTTTCAGGATTGTCGATAGATTCCCTGTAAACGTTTTCGTAGGAATGTTGCATGGCTGAGTCACGTTTTAAGGTTGATCGAGAGCGGCTCGAATTGCATGGAAGGATGATTCGATATGCCCTGTTGTGACATGAAAG
>JAKSDB010000303.1 GCA_022360415.1 Chlorobiales bacterium | reverse complement strand
TCACCCTGAAGGCGTTTCTTGATCCCCCTAATCTCTCCGCGGTCGAATGGGCCTGGGTGACGCTGGTTGAAATCCCCAAAAGCCAGGCTTACCCTGAGCAGGCCGCCCTCATTGAGAGTTATGGCGGCGAACTGCGCGGAAGCGTTCTTGCATTTGTCCGCGCTGCTGCCTGGAGATCGGATCACAAGTATGCCCTTGACAAACGCTGCAAGGACAGACCGGCGGAAATGGAGATTTCATGGCACGAAAGCTGGAGTGATAAAGTGTATGCGATGGGAGGACTTGACAACCCGAACAACCTTGACGAACTGAATTTCGGTTTTACAACAAGACCTATTCTGCTGCAGAACAAACGATGGTTCGATCCGAAAAGCCGCAGTTATGTCGCGCTCGGCCCTATCCGCATGGAAGGCGAAGCCGCAGAAGAGATCCGTGGAGACTTTATCCTCCGTCCGGTGAACTACCTCGACCCCTTGAAGCATTACAGTTTCTGCGAAAAACAGTGGGTAGAGCAGTACCTTTCCGCTTTCAACCACTTTCATCTCCATGAGGAATTTTATGACGGAGATACTGAAATATCCGGTCAGACCACTGGAAAAAAACACGTCGTCTACCACGTACTCCGCACCTCCTCCAGGCTTCACCCTAACTGGAGACAGCAGCGCATGTAGATGAGAACACTCCCCGGGATACCTTGTCTTTGCCTGTCAGTTCGGCTTCTTCTCGAAAAACAATATGAAACTTATTCCCTCATTTTTTTTTTTTAGATTACTGTCCTGTCTCAACGACAGGTATTGTTATCCGAGCTAAAGAGAATGAACACTAAGAACATACTCGTCATCGGCCTGGGAGGGGTCGGACTCCACCTCACAAAGCGGCTGGTGGATGATGGATACGTCGTTACGGTCATTGAATCAAGCTCTCAGCTGATCAGCAGCGTCAATGACAAAATAGACGCCAAGATCATCAGGGGGAACGCGATGGAGCTCGCCTGCTGGAAACAGGCGAAAGCAGAGACAATGGATCTGCTTATCGCCGTAACCAACGAGGATTCCATCAACATGATCGCGTCGATCATAGCGGACCGGTTCGGTATACCCCGTAAGGTGGCGCGAGTCCGTTCTCCGGACTACGGTTACGAAAACTCCTTGCTCAACAAAAACGATTTCAAGATAGATCTGGTCATCCATCCCGAAGAGCTGGTTGCCCAGGAAATCGTTCGTCTTATCATGCGGGCATCCGCCAACGATGTCATCGACGTCGGCGAAGGGGAAATGAAGATTATCGCCATGCGGATCGATCAGGACTGCCCGCTCGTCAATAAAAACCTGAAAGAGATTGCGCTGGGCCACAACGAGTTCCAGTTTAAAATCGTCGCCATCGCACGGGGCATAGCCACCATCATTCCCGGTGAGGACGATACAGTACATCCGAACGACCAGGTTTTCTTTATGCTGAACGGCAAAAACCAGCCCCAGCTCATGAACCTTATGGGAGCACGCGAACAGCAAAGCCACAAGATCATGATCGTCGGGGGAGGCATGGTAGGCGCAAGGGTTGCCCGGCTGCTTGAGAAAACCGTACACACAACTCTTATAGAAAACGACAAGGAAATTGCCGAAGAGCTTGCTCCCGTCCTGAAAAACACCGATGTACTGCTGGGGGACGGAACGGATGTAAACGTCATGGTACTCGGCGGACTTATGGAAATGGATACGTTTGTCGCAACCACCGGGAACAACGAAACAAACATTATCAGCTGTCTTCTTGCCAAACACATCATGAACCGGACCAATGTGGACGCGCACGCCAAAGAAGGAAAAACGATAGCGATCGTCATGAAAGAAGATTACCTGGTCCTTGCCTCTACCATCGGACTGGATGTCGCACTGAACAAAAAGATTTCGGCAGCAGATGAAATCATGAAGTTTATCAGAATGGGCGAACTTTTCTCGGTAGCGCATCTGCATGGAGTCGACGCGGAAGTGATCGAGCTTGCTGCTGCACCGAAGTCTCAGATAACCAGAAAGCCTTTACAAAAGCTGAAAAGCCTGCTTCTTGAAAAGCAGATCCTCATCGCGGGGGTGGTGCGTAACGGAGAATGTGAGCTGACTGACGAGGATACGGTTATCCAGCCAAACGATCTCGCTGTTGTCGTTTTGTCGACAAAAAGCCTCAAAGACGCACGTGAGCTTTTCAAATAGTCTTGTCCTGAAAACACAGGAACGATAAAGCTTTTTTCAATGAACTTTCCCGCAATCTTTCACGTTCTGGGCGCTCTTCTCATATTCATCGGCAGTACCATGCTCCTGCCCCTTTCCTGTGCCCTTATTTATAAAGATGGCGACGCATTCTCCCTTGCTGCCGCGATGGGAATCACTATCGGCATTGGTATACCGCTCTGGTGGAGTTTTCGGAAATACCGCGACCTGACCCTGAAAGACGGTTTTTTCGTGGTGACTTCCGGATGGATCCTGGTCTCTTCGTTTTCGACCCTGCCTTTTATCCTGCACGGCAGTATTCCTTCGTTTACCGATGCGTTTTTTGAAATGATGTCGGGCTATACCACCACCGGAGCGACGATTCTCGATGACATTGAAGCAATGCCGCACGGCCTGCTTTTCTGGCGCAGCACGACCCATCTTATCGGGGGTATGGGCTTTATCATGGTCACCATCATCATCCTACCGCTTCTTGGTATAGGAGGAATGCAGCTTTACAAGGCTGAAGCCGACCCCGGACAGGTCATCACCGGTGAAAAAATTCTCCCCCGTGTCAAGCAGACCGCCGTTTGGTTATGGGCGATTTATCTTGTCCTTATACTCATACAGTCGCTCCTGCTCATGACAGCAGGGATGCCGTTGTTCGACTCGTTGTGCCATGCCTTCGGAACTGTTGCCACAGCGGGTTACTCGATCAAAAACAGCAGCGTCGGTTATTACAACAGCGCATGGATCGACTGGATAACCATTATTTTCATGTTTCTCGGAGGCATGACATTCATGATGCACTACCAGATCATGAAAAGGGACTGGGAGCCGGTACGCGAAAACACGGAAATACGCTGGTACATCGGGTTTGTTCTGTTTATCGGTCTGTTGACCGCGCTCATACTCTGGTTTTCCGGAAGCTACAGCGGCCCTTTTGACTCCATCCGGTACGCGTTCTTCCAGGTTGTCTCGATTCTGACAACCACCGGGTTTACCACAGCAGATTATGGGCTTTGGCCTCAGTCCGCGCAGATGCTCATCATGGTTGCATGCTTCATCGGCGCTTGTGCGGGCTCGACCACCAGCGGCATAAAAGTGGTACACTACGAAATCATCTGCAAATACCTCTACGCCAACGGCAGAAAATTCCTGCAGCCGTTGGCCGTGGTGCCGATCAAGATCAACCAGAAAAATGTAGCCTCTTCCGTCATAACGCTTGCGGTCAGCTACTTCATCCTCAACATTTTCATGATACTCTCCGGCAGTGTAATCATGACCCTGATTGACGACATGGATTTCTTCAGCTCCATGAGCGCGGTTATTTCCGCCATCTTTAATATCGGCCCGGGGTTCGGAGAGATTGGCCCTGCACACAGCTATTCCCATGTATCATCCGCAGGCAAATGGTTTCTCTCTTTCAACATGCTTACCGGGCGCCTGGAAATGTTCACCGTCATGATGATGTTCTACCCCGCGTTCTGGAAGAAATAGCAGGCAAAAAAAGTAGCCGATCTCATGGGATTCCGGTATAATTCCGTTGCATCTGAAATCGATACCGTTTTTTTGCAAGAAAAATAACTCCTATGCCTAATCCGCTTTGTTTTATCCTGATGCCTTTCGGGCGAAAACCTTCCAGTTCAGGCCTCACGATTAATTTCGATGCGGTTTATGAAGACCTCATTAAACCGGCCATAGAACAAGCCGATCTTGATCCGCTTCGGGCCGATGAAGAAATGAGTGGCGGCATTATCCACAAACCGATGTTTGAGCGCTTGATTTTATGCCCTTATGCAGTTTGTGATCTTACCACTGCCAATGCAAACGTATTCTACGAACTCGGGATTCGACATGCTGTGCGTCCGCATAGCACCATTGTACTTTTTGCCAAAGACATGGAACAGCTTCCT
>JAKSDB010000342.1 GCA_022360415.1 Chlorobiales bacterium | reverse complement strand
TGATCAGGGACAAGCTTCCTGAAGCTTCCGAATTTCACACAATGCGTGTTCAGGCGCCTCCGGGATTGCACTATAATACAAAAACGCTCAGGGATCTCTGTGATATCTGGGAAAAGCATGGCACCGGCCTTATAGCGCTGCACGGTCAGACCGGCGATATCATGTTGCAGGGTATCGAAGCTGACAAGGTTCAGGAATGTTTTGACGAGCTCAACCAGAAAGGCTGGGACCTCGGTGGTGCCGGAGCGGGAATGCGTACCGGAGTCTCCTGTGCGGGTCCGGCTCGTTGCGAAATGGCCTGTTACGACAACCTCGAGATGCATGACAAAGTTATGAAGCATTTCGTCGGAGCGGTTCATCGTCCCGAATGGAACTACAAGTTCAAGCTCAAGTTTTCCGGTTGCCCCAACGACTGCACCAACGCCATCATGCGTTCCGATATTGCCGTTATCGGCATGTGGAGAGATGCGATTCAGCAGGACGACGCGGAAGTGAAAGCATGGGTTGATGAGAACGGTATGGAAAAGCTGGTGAACGAAGTGGTGAACCTCTGTCCTACCAGGGCTATTTCTCTCAAAGACGGTGGCATTGAAATTGATAACAGGAATTGCGTCCATTGTATGCACTGCCTCAATGTCATGCCTAAAGCCCTTTCGCCGGGCAAGGAGCGTGGTGTTGCTCTTCTGATGGGCGGCAAGAGTACCCTCAAGGTCGGCTTCAATGCAGGCTCCATGATTGTGCCGTTCATGAAAATGGAGAACGAAGAGGATATCGAGGAGTTTATCGACCTGGCCGATGAGATTATCGACTGGTGGGATGATAACGGTCTCGATCACGAAAGACTCGGAGAGACCATCGAACGCGTCGGGATGAAGCAGTTCCTCGACGGTGTCGGACTGGAGCCGAGCATCGACATGGTGACAAAGCCTCGTGACAATCCGTACTTCAAGTCGAAATATTAGAATTAACAATCTCCTGTTGAGATAAACACAATTTGAGGGAAACAATATGAGCAGTCCTGAAAGAACCTGGAAAACCATAGAATCGGGCCCTTATCCTTACAAGGAGGGTCTGCATCCGGTTGTGAAAAAAAACTACGGAAAGTGGAAATATCATGAATATCCAAGGCCTGGGGTAT
>JAKSDB010000258.1 GCA_022360415.1 Chlorobiales bacterium | reverse complement strand
GTTATTACAAACCAGTTTTTCGGCTCGCTTCCGGAAATACTGAACAGCCGGGGCATTGGAAAAATCGAGGCCGGATTCATCACTCACCTCAGTATAGCCGCTCTGGCAACAATCACCGCAATCGTTTGCGCCATAGGGCTCAAGAAAGGAACTCCGGTTAAAAGTCATGAACGCCCTCCTCTGAAGGAGCTGTTCCATAGCGGATTTACCGCAGTAAAGAACCCCAAGATTCTTCTTTCTTACTCCGCCGCTTTCATTGCAAGAGGAGACCAGTCGATCAACGGCACCTTTCTGAGTCTTTGGGGGATTACGGCAGGTCTTGCAATGGGAATGGAATCAGGTGAAGCATTCAGAAAAGGGACCACCATATTCATCATAACCCAGATCGCAGCACTTCTCTGGGCTCCGCTCATAGGGCCGGTCATCGACCGAATCAACCGTGTCAGCGCCCTTGCGCTCTGTATGTTTCTGGCAATGATCGGCAATCTGTCGGTGCTTGTTCTCGATAATCCTTTCGAACCGATCGGCTATCTGGTTTTTCTTCTGCTCGGTATCGGCCAGATCAGCGTCTTCCTCGGAGCCCAGTCACTCATCGGCCAGGAAGCCCCCAAGGCCAAAAGGGGCTCGATCCTCGGAACATTCAACATCAGCGGAGCCATAGGCATCCTGATTATTGCATCGACGGGAGGACGACTTTTTGATGGTATGAGCCCGAAAGCGCCTTTTGTTATCGTCGGCATCATTAACGCCCTCCTTGTATTTTACAGCCTCTATGTAAGGAAAATCACTTCCCCTGAAAGGAAACCTGCGAGTAATCGGGAGGAGCGTGTGCATGATAATGAACGAGCTCCCGACTGAAGCCCAATAAAACATCATGCTCTCATTCTACTTCATCGGTATCGGAGGAACGGCAATGGCATCGGTTGCCGTAGCCCTCTCCCAAGCGGGACACCGGATCACAGGATCCGATGACGGGCTTTATCCCCCGATGAGCAGCTATCTTGCCGAGCACTCCATTGCCTGCTTCACCGGCTACCATCCTGAGAATCTTCTGAGAACAAAACCCGATATCGTCGTCGTGGGTAACGCTGTCAGCAGAGGCAATCCGGAGCTTGAACACGCACTGAACGAGCACATGAACCTTGTCTCGATGCCGGAGCTCGTCAGCCGGGAACTGATCGGTCACAACCGATCGGTGGTTATAACCGGCACGCATGGAAAAACAACAACAACTTCTCTAACGGCATGGCTGTTTGAACATGCCGGCCTTCAGCCGGGCTTCCTGATCGGCGGCATAGCTGAAAATTTCAATGCCGGTTGCAGGGCTTCAGGCAGAACAGAAAACGGATACTTCATTACCGAAGGCGATGAGTACGATACCGCGTATTTCGACAAAAGAAGCAAATTCCTGCATTACCGTCCTGATATCGCGGTGATCAACAACATAGAGTTCGACCATGCGGATATTTTCGGCTCCCTTCAGGAGATTCTCAAATCGTTCCGACAGTTCATAACGCTTATCCCCTCGAACGGCGTACTGATTGTCAACGGCCACGACAAAAACGTTTTGGAAACAGCCGGAAAAGCATTCTGTGCAGTGGAGCGGTTCGGTTTTTCCGATGAATTCGAGTGGTCGGTTCCCGATTTCACTCACGGCGAGACAGGAACTTCTTTTGAACTCTTGCACAACGGCAACCGTCAGGGAGCGGTACAAATCGACCAGTTCGGCAAACACAATATTCTCAATACAGTTGCCGCAATAGCGACCGCCTCTCATGCGGGAATTCCTTTTCCGGTTATCGCTGAAGGAATCCGTTCTTTTAAAAGGCCAAAAAGAAGGATGGAGATCGCAGGAGAATTCGACAACGGCATCACGCTTATTGACGATTTCGCGCATCATCCTACAGCTATCCGGGCAACCCTCGGATCATTGCGCCAGCGGTTTCCCTGCAGAAGAATCATTGCCTGTTTCGAGCCCCGCTCGAATACCAGCACAAGAAGCGTGTTCCAGAAGGATATGGAGACCTCTTTCAACGATGCAGATATCGTCGTCATTGGCAAGGTACATCGTCCCGAGAGATACGCTGAACATGAACGGCTCAACACCGGAAAACTCGCTTCGGCTGTTTCCCTGTCAGGCAAAAAGGCATTTGTTTCGGGAAAACAAAACACCCGGTATCCGGAGGATATCGTGCAATTCATTCACGACAACATCAGAAAAAACGATCTTGTTGTCCTGTTGAGCAACGGCAGCTTTAACGGTTTGAGAAAACTTTTAACCGAAAGTTTTCTTAAAAAAAAGCTGAATATTTCCTTATAGTTATCTTATTTTCCTGCGCGGAAATTTTTCTGAACAAAAAAAACCTGAGAACGTAATCATGGCAAAAGTAAAAGTCGGCATAAACGGATTTGGGCGTATAGGCCGCCTGGTGTTCCGTCAGGCAATGACAAACGAAAAAGTGGAGATAACAGCAATAAATGATCTTTGTGATGCCAATACCCTTGCACATCTTCTGAAATACGATTCAACCCACGGCATTCTGGATGCCGATATCCAGGTCGAGAACAACGCCCTGGTTGTTAACGGTCAGAGAATTGTCATCAGCTCGGAAAAAGATCCGGCAGAGCTTCCCTGGAAAGAGTTCGGTGTTGACCTTGTCGTGGAATCGACAGGTATATTCACAAAACGTGAAGGAGCGGCAAAGCACATCGCCGCGGGCGCGAAAAAGGTCATTATTTCCGCCCCCGCCAAAGACGACGTTGACGCCACGATCGTGCTGGGTGTGAACGACGACAAAATCACAGGAAGCGAGGAGATCATTTCCAACGCAAGTTGCACGACAAACTGCCTTGCACCCATGGCAAAGGTTCTCGAAGACAGTTTCGGTATTGAAAAAGGGTTCATGACCACAGTTCATGCCTACACCAATGATCAGCGTATCCTCGACCTGCCTCATAAGGACCTGCGCCGCGCCCGTACCGCCATGACCTCGATTATCCCGACAAGCACAGGAGCGGCAAAAGCCATCGGCCTTGTCATCCCTGAGCTGTCCGGCAAACTCGACGGCATGGCCATGAGAGTGCCGGTTCCCGACGGCTCCGTAACCGACCTGAGCGTTATCCTGAAAAAACCTGCGACAAAAGAGGAAATAAACACTGCGATGCAGAAAGCCGCTGAAGGAAACATGAGAGGCGTCCTCCAGTTCTGCACTGATCCCATAGTCTCTACCGATATCGTGGGGAACGTGCACTCCTGTATTCTCGACTCTCTGCTCACGATGGCAACCGGAAACATGGTCAAAGTGGTCGGATGGTACGATAACGAGCTCGGCTACTCGACAAGGGTTGTCGATCTTCTTGAGATCTATGCGCACTTTGTCTGAGCGAAAAAGCACTATTGCAAAACAGACAAGAGGGTGGCCGCCGGCTACCCTCTTTTTTTATCTCTTTTAATCGCTGATTCAACAACCCGATATATCAACAACTCATATCTTTATCAGCGCTTACGTTGTTGAGATTTAATATCTAATATGTTATACTAACCTAAACTGAGCGTTTCAGCAAACGCTAATAACAGTAACTTTATTAAAAACAATCTGTTATAATGTGTTTATAGTGCGATTATTCCTCGCCTGTCGGGTGAAAGGAAAGACTGATAAAGAGTCGCATTTGCTGAAACCCTTTGGGATTGCCGATCGCTCAATTTAGGATTAAGTCATTATCGTTGTTCCAGACACACCCGCAGCATAACCTTTGACATTGAGATTATGTCCAGTTCTTCCCGGCAAATGAAAACCATCATCCTTTATGACACACGTTCGGTGGGCGGATCAACCGACAGGTTCGTCGACGCCCTCGGTAAAAGCCTCGCTGAAACCGGGGCATATGTCGAGAAAGGAAAATGCAAAGCAACCGCAGACTACAGTTTTCTCCAGGACTTCGATGTTGTAATCATG
>JAKSDB010000307.1 GCA_022360415.1 Chlorobiales bacterium | reverse complement strand
CGTCACCGCTTCATGGGACAACACTGCACGGGTCTGGGATGCACAAACCGGAAAACCTGTAGGCCAACCCATGCAGCATGATGCCTCTGTACAGTCAGCGGCATTCAGCTCGGACGGTCGATTTGTCGTCACTGCTTCAAACGACAACACTGCACGGGTTTGGGATGCACAAACCGGAAAACCTGTGGGCCAACCCATGCAGCATAAAAGTCATGTAGAGTCAGCCGCATTCAGCTCGGACGGTCGATTTATCGTCACTGCTTCAGACGACAACACTGCACGGGTCTGGGATGCACAAACCGGAAAACCTGTAGGCCAACCCATGCAGCATGATGCCTCTGTACGGTCAGCCGCATTCAGCTCGGACGGTCGATTTGTCGTCACTGCTTCAAGCGACAACACTGCACGGGTCTGGGAGATACTCCCAAAAGGCACAGGTTCTCTCGTTTCCACCCTTGCTCATATTGGTGAATCTTTGGCGCAAACAAAAATTAACGATGATGGTGGGGAGGAACGCCTCAGTCTCGATAATTTTTTGCACCTTCGCGAATGGGTTGAAAAAAACGCAAACACTCCTGAAGCCCGTCAATTAGCCGACTGGCTCCTGACACCGCGAGACAAGCGCACATCAACGCCCTTCATGAAGTAAGTGAGCACAGTTCACGAAACGATAAAATAAAATGGCGAAAGCAGTATTGTATTGTCGGTAAAGATGTGAGTTTCCCTACTTTTATCGATCTTCTTTTTGACCAGATGTAATCGCCCGTGAAGTTGATGTGTTCCCATCACAGCGTATATATATGGAACAATAAATCCCTAGCCCAGGAAGTGTCTAAAATGAGTTTGCATGCAGAACTCCCGCCACCGTGATAAACTCAAGGTGACGCATGCAAAACCACATAAATCGTAATCCATTATTATTAAGTGGCTTAGCCATTTTTATTTTGCACGATCATTTTGATTCTTCATAAAAATCGCGTCGCATATACGTCGCAGATTTAATATAAAAAACGCCCAACAATTGTAATAAACAAGTAATACGAGGAGTTTTTGAGGAAACAAAAAAAGCCTGCAAACTCTTTATTTGCAGGCTTTTAAAGGCTTTGTAGGTGATAGGGGATTCGAACCTCTGACCTCTACCATGTCAAGGTAGCGCTCTAACCAACTGAGCTAATCACCCGAAGGGCAAACAATATATGATTTCGTCCATGAAAAGCAAAACTGGCTGATGGTGAAATCAGGCTGTTTTTTTCCTTTTACCGCCCTCGTAATAAAACTCCGGCGTACCTTCACCGGTTATCACTGCTTCGGTGATAACGCATTTCCGAACCCCACTCATCGAGGGAAGATCGAACATGATATCGATCATTATCCCTTCCAGTACGGAGCGCAGTGCCCTTGCCCCGGTACCCCGCTCGATTGCGATTTCCACAACCTTGTCGAGCGCCTTGTCGTCAAAAACCAGTTCGCACTCTTCCATTTCAAACAGTTTCCTGTACTGTTTCACGAGAGCATTTTTCGGTTCGACAAGAATGCTGCGCAAAGCAGTTTTGTCGAGAGGGTCGAGCGTGGAGATGACCGGCAGCCGGCCGATAAATTCGGGTATAAGACCGTACTCATGAAGGTCATCCTGGGAGACTTCCTTGAGAATTTCAGGATCGGCTTCAAGCTGCTGCGGCTTGACTTTCGTACCGAAACCTATCGATGCCTTTGCCACCCTGCGCCCGATGATTTTGTCGAGGCCTTCGAACGCGCCGCCGCAGATAAAAAGAATGTTCTTCGTGTTGACATTGATAAGCTGCTGCTCGGGATGCTTTCTCCCTCCTCTCGGCGGTACACCGACAACCGCTCCTTCGAGAATCTTCAATAGTGCCTGCTGCACACCTTCGCCGGAAACATCACGGGTAATGGAGACATTGGCCGATTTTCGGGCGATCTTGTCGATCTCGTCAACATAGATGATACCCTTCTCAGCCCTTTCGAGGTTGAAATCCGATGCCTGGAGCAGACGCGCGAGAATGGTCTCGACATCGTCTCCGACATAACCCGCTTCCGTCAGGGATGTCGCGTCAACGATGGTAAAGGGTACTTCGAGAAGGTTTGCCAGCGTCTGGGCAAGCAGGGTTTTACCTGTGCCGGTAGGACCGAT
>JAKSDB010000209.1 GCA_022360415.1 Chlorobiales bacterium | reverse complement strand
TGAGGAATCACTTTTCGTGCTCTCCGATTTGCGAACAGTGCTGTTTTTTTCCATGCCGGTTGTTCTGCTCATCCTGTTTTTTGCGACCCGTTTCATAGCAGGAAAAAGCTTTGCTCCTCTTGAGCAGGTAATCGATACGGCAGAGAAGATAACCCAAAAGAATCTTGACGAACGTATCGAGCTTCCGGTAAACAGGGATGAATTGTACCGTTTGTCCTCAACGATAAACGGCCTGCTTGACAGGTTGCAGGCAGTCTATACAAGAGAAAAACAGTTTACGGCGGATGCCTCCCATGAGTTGAAGACGCCCCTTGCTTCTATTTTGGGCACTCTTGAAGTTCTCATCAGAAAGCCAAGAAACCTCGATCACTATAAAGCGAGGATTGGTTTCTGTATTGATGAGTTGAAACGAATGTCCGGATTGATAGAGCAATTGCTTTTACTGGCACGCTACGATAGTGCGGCTTTCAGGCCGAACATCGTTGTTTTTGATGCGAAAGAGGCGATTGCGAAGGTTCTGGACAGGGTGGAGAAACAGGTGAAAGAAAAAGAGCTTGATGTAACTGTCAGAAAGGATGGGAGCACCATGGTGCAGGCGGATGCATCCATACTTGAAATAATGCTCGACAACGTTGTTTCCAATGCGGTCAAGTACTCCGAAAGAGGAGGAACTGTTACGATTGCTTTTGAAAACAGAGGTGAGTCAATTGTCTGTTCGGTAACCGATGCCGGTCCCGGAATTTCAACGGAAAAAATCGACAGGATTTTTGAGCGTTTTTACCGGGCCGATGAATCAAGGAATTCACAAACAAGCGGAACCGGCCTCGGTCTTGCCATTGTCAAAAAGCTCGCAGACATACAAGCCATTACGGTACACCTGTCGAGCACGGAGCAAGAGGGCACGGTGGTGACGCTTGAAATTCCCGCCGCCTGATTTCTCCGGCCCTCAATCCTTATAGTGCTCTGCCGAGACACTTTCGGTAAAGTGCGCAGTCTGCCAGGGTGGATGACATCGGTTTGAAAAGCAGATCTTGCCGAGGCTGAACGATTGTGGAGGGGAAAACGCAGGTATTTATAGAGGTGCCCTCATGAAGGATGTTTGTTGTTTAAAGCAGGTATTGAAATGATTTTCAGCGAGGTATTATATTACAAGTGGTTGCTATTCAAATATAAAATTAACCGATTAATCATGAGCATGAAACGCAGTGTACTGTACAAAACACTGGGCATGGTATTGCTGACAGCCGGTCTATCGACAATCTCTTCTTGTGAAAAGAGTAACACCAAATCCGCTGAGAGCATGGGCACGCAGTCAATGAGCACCGCTGTCGCAGGAGAAAACAAATCAGGTGAGGCCTTGAGTGGTGAGGAGCTTTATGCCAGAGACTGCCAGGTTTGCCATTCCATGCGCCCTCCTGCAAAATCGGCTCCACCCATTGTCGGGCTTGCTTCACGGTTCAGAACAGTGTATGGAAACAAGGACGATGCAGTTGCTGCGATGGTATCGTTCATGAAAGCGCCTGATGCTGCAAATACGTCACTGGGACCTCAAGCCATACGACGTTTTGGCCTTATGCCAGCTATGTCAATGCCCGATGAAGAATTGGAAAAAGTTGCAGGATGGCTCTGGGACCAGTACGATCCGAATTTTGTGCCTGGAGGAGGCTATCGCTGATTGCAAACAGCTGTGATAAGGCTTTCATAGCACCGGCTTCGTACTGACCTGACGGACGTCCGGGGCAGGGGTATGCATTTGTTTTATTTGTCCGCTACATTGTTTGTGTGCTGTGGAAAAAGAAAAGGGGTGCAGCTTGACTCCACCCCTTTTTGAGTTTCTTCACAATAAGATTGTTAAGGAACTCTACATTCTCAGCTCACCGGTTTCAGCCTGGTCGATCAGGTCGTCGTTTGCGTAGATGAGAACTTCAACACGGCGGTTCAGTTGACGGCCTGCCGCCGTTTCGTTCGAAGCAACGGGACGGGTTTCTCCATACCCGACGGTTGAAATGCGGCTGGCGCTGACATTGTAGGCACGCAGGAGCGAAGCAACGGATTCAGCACGCCTTTCGGAGAGTACCTGGTTGTCGTATTCACTCCCTGTCGAGTCTGTATGCCCTTCAACCACGATGTTTGTGTCATCGTATTTGTTCAGAATGTTGGCAAGCTTCTGAATGTTGTATCTGCTCGTGGAGGTGAGCGTTGACGAGCCGGTCGTGAACAGCAGACCTGTATCAAATACAACCCTTATTCCTTCTCCAACACGTTCTACGGTAGCTCCTTCAATCTGGTCGTCTATTTCTTCAGCCTGTGCATCCATGTAGTCGCCGATAAGAGCGCCTGCGGCTCCCCCGATGACGGCACCGATAATGGCCCCTCTACCCCAATTGCCCGACTGGCTTCCTATGATACCGCCAATTACCGCACCGGATGCCGCTCCGATACCGGCGCCTCTTCCAGCGCCTGTCGTCGTGGTACATCCCCATGTAGCTGCCGTCATGGCTAAAATCAGAACAATCGCAAGAGGTTTTGTCAATTGGGTTACTTGTCTCATCGCTTTTCGGAATTTAGTGTTGGGAAAACATAGGTGAAAGCCTTGATGGCAGGCATGAGAATGGAGCAAGGAACATTTTCGTAAAAGAACCGGTGCCTGTCATGCAGAAAGCTGTTACAAAACTATAGTAGTATAAAATAGTCTAAAAAATTCCCGAACAATACGAACACCGCTATTAATTTTGTCGCTTGTCCCGACTCCCTTGCCGGTCGGACAGATTGGAGAGGTCGAGCGGAGGAATTATCCGTGGTTCGCCGGTGTTGGTTTTTTCGAGTCTTTTAAACGGGCGATTAGATATCTTTCTCTTTTTTAACAAATGCTACAGGACAGATGCTTCGATCAAAAGATGAGTGGAAAGCTGAAACTGAATCCCTGCTTCCTCCTCACGAAGAAATAATACAAAGAAATCGGGCTATTACCTCTCACTATGCCCGATTGTATGTTGATCATCGAGATCTGTTCAAATGGGCGGGTATGGCTGCTTTTGCTTCCAGCCAGGTTGGTGTTGCCCTTGCTTTTGCCGAAATGATGCTGACGCCCGGCAGGATGATGGAAAACAGGACTCCGCAGAAAACGGACGATCTGTTTGAAGGCGTCGGGTTTTTCATCGCGGAGGCGGCAAAAACGTTGTTTTCTCTGCCTTTTACGGTCTATGATGTTGCGTCCAGAAGTATGCTTCTTAATGATCTCGAAGAGATCCGCAAAGGAAACAATGCCATATACAACGATATTGCCTGGGCTCACAGGGCATATCTCGGAGGCGGACTTGCCGAAATCGAGGAAAATATCTCTGAAAATGAGAGAGAGTTTCTCCTAGCCGGTTTTTGCATGATAGATCAGGGCAGAAAGCTGCTGGTATCGGACAATGATCCTGAAGGGGCAAAAACGTTGATAAGGGAAGGGAACGTCAAGCTCTTGAGGCATGAACAAATCGGTACGCTGGGGCCGGTTTTCGATGCGATCAGCCCTCAAGGACGTGTTGTCGTTTCATTCGGGAGCGAACTGAATTTCGGGGAGGCTGCTCCTTCCGGTTCTGTTTCGAGGGCATCGTTTGCCGATCATTTTGGTTATTTCGATACACTTACCGGCAACAGAAGCGTGACCAATCCCGAACACCGCTGGAAATGGATCGAGGAAAACGTTCT
>JAKSDB010000425.1 GCA_022360415.1 Chlorobiales bacterium | reverse complement strand
TTTTTTTCCTGATCTATGTGAATATCTTTCGTGCATTTATAATATTCTCGCTGCTGTTGATTCAGGGGATTTTACCTTTATACAAAAACAGAAAGGAATTATGAAAGTCAAAGAGTTCGAGGCGTTTGTCGTTGAAGAAAAAGAGGGAAGATTTGTCGGGGAAACCGGGAAAAGAAAACTTGATGACCTGCGGAGCAATGATCTGCTGGTAAAGGTTCATTACTCGTCGTTGAACTACAAGGACGCACTGTCTGCGACCGGCAACAAGGGGGTGACGAAAGAGTATCCGCATACTCCCGGCATCGACGCAGTCGGGACGGTTGTCAGCGATATGTCAGGGAAGTTCAGGGAGAATGAAACCGTTATCGTTACAGGCTTTGACCTTGGTATGAATACCGACGGAGGGTTCGGAGAGTATATCAGGGTGCCTGCTGAATGGGCAGTGAAGCTACCGGAAAGTATGGCGATGAAAGAGGCCATGATCTTCGGTACGGCAGGGTTAACCGCAGGGATGTCGGTGTTGCGGCTCTCTGAACAGGTAAAACCTGAAGACGGAAAGGTAGCTGTTTCCGGTGCCAGCGGTGGTGTGGGAACGCTGAGTATAGCTACTCTTTCAAAGATGGGATACAGTGTTTCGGCCATCTCGGGCAAGGAACAGGAGCGCGGGTTTCTGCTCGAACTCGGAGCTGAAGAGGTTGTTCCGCGCGAGGAGTATGAAGCCGAAAACAACCGTCCCCTGTTAAAAGGGGAATTTGCTGGTGCTGTAGATACAGTTGGAGGAACCATTCTGGCAAACCTCGTGAAATCAACCGGACCGATGGGTGCGGTGACTTGTTGCGGTAATGTAGCTTCCCCCAACCTCGATCTTACCGTTTATCCGTTTATTCTGAGAGGAGTATCTTTGATAGGGATTGATTCTCAAAACTGCCCTATGGGGCAGAGGGAAATTGTCTGGGAGAAGTTGGGCGGGGAGTGGAAGCCGGAAAACCTTCAGGAACTTTGCCGTGAAATTTCGTTGAATGAACTGCCGGAGTCGATCGAGCGAATGCTTGCAGGAAAACTGAAAGGGAGAACTGTTGTGAATCTCGATGCTTAACCGTTCTACAAAATCGTTACCGCGTCACCGTTTCTGGCCCGACTGAAAAGCCTTTTGGTATCAGCTTCGAGCTGGTGCCCCCCGGACTTTTAAGGGCGGAAGAGGCAGGTAATGACTACGGGTGGATTAAGTAAGCACTTTTGTCTATTGTATTCCCGGGGTTTCATATGCAGCGGCTTTGGCAAAAATCAGTATTCGATTGCAGTTGTTGGCAAGTATGACAAAACAAGCAACAGGAGTTCTCATACTTCACGGTTTTACAGATACGATTCATTCTGTACGTATCCTGGAATCTCCAGTAGTTGAGCTGGGATTGCCCTATCGTATTCCTGTCTTGCGGGGGCATGGAAAAGATTCTCCGGAAGCATTGCAAACGGTGGGCTGGCAGGATTGGGTGAACGATGCGAGATTGGTTATGGATGAATTGTTGGGGGAAGTGAATAAGGTGATCGTTATCGGTTTCAGTATGGGTGGGTTGATCGGTATCAAATTGACCGCTGAACGGCTTCATTGTATTGACAGTCTGGTATTGCTTGCTGTGCCGGCTCAACTTCATGCGCCAATAGCACCTGGGCGGCCTTTTCATTTTCTTGCGCCTGTACTGATGAAAATGCTCAGGAAATGGCCTATGATCCCCGTGTATGCGGATCGGGAATTGGCAAAAGAACATGACAGCTATGCATGGGTGCCGATCGGATCGATACAATCATTGTTTGATTTGTCGGCAGAAAGTCGAAAAAGTATCAAGGACATACTCGTTCCGACGCTAATTCTTCAGAGCCGAAAAGACATTACGGTAAAGCCCGAGAGCGCCGAGATTATCTATAATGAAATTGCCACTCCA
>JAKSDB010000375.1 GCA_022360415.1 Chlorobiales bacterium | reverse complement strand
TGAACCAGACCGTCAACCCCGGGTTCAAGCTCAACAAAAACCCCGAAATCGGTAATATTACTGACATTCCCCTTGTGAACCGAGCCTTCGACATATTTCTTAGAAAGCGCAATCCAAGGGTCTTCGTTGACCCGTTTCATGGAAAGCGAAAGCTTTGTATGCTCCTTGTCGATATTGAGGATGACGCATTCAACCTCCTGACCGAGGGTAACGAATTGTCCCGGATGCTTGATGTGCTGTGTCCAACTCATCTCGGAAATGTGAACAAGCCCCTCGATTCCCTTCTCAATCTCGACAAACGCACCATAATCGGTAATGGAAACAACACGGCCGTTTGTTTTGGCACCGACAGGGTATTTAACTTCGATGTTATCCCACGGATGAGGCTCGAGCTGCTTCATGCCGAGAGATACCCTTTTGGTCTCTTCGTCAAAACCGACAACAACAACCTTTATCGGCTGATCAAGTTCAACAACTTCCGAAGGATGATTGATCCTTCCCCACGTGATATCGGTAATATGCACGAGACCGTCAAGACCTCCGAGATCAACAAAAATACCGAAATCGGTAATGTTTTTAACCGTGCCTTCCAGAATCATGCCAACCTTTATGCTGGCAAGCATCTCCTCACGTTTTGCAGCATATTCTTCTTCGAGAATCACTTTGTGGCTGACAACGATATTCTGGGTAACCGGATTGATTTTCACGACTCTGAAGTCCATTGTCTGCCCGACAAGCGCGTCAAAGTCGCGAACCGGCTTGACGTCGATCTGTGAACCGGGAAGAAACGCTTCTACTCCCGAAAGCGAAACGGTCATGCCACCTTTTACGCGGTTAACGATCTTTCCGTTGATAATCGTGTCGTTTTCGATAGAGTCGTAGATTTTATCCCATATCCTGAGAACATCGGCTTTTCTTTTCGAGAGAATAAGCTGACCCATCTTGTCTTCTATGTTCTCGAGATAAACCTCGACCTCGTCACCGACTTTCAACTCCTCTTCATCTTTGAATTCAAGCTTTGACACAATGCCTTCCGACTTGAAACCTACGTCGATGGTAACATCCTTGTTCGAGATGGCAACGATTGTACCTTTGACGATTTCTTCTTCCGTGATTTCGTTAAGCGTGCTCGAATAGAGCTGCTCCATCTGATCAAGTTCCGAAGGTTCGTAGCTTGCGAAAAATTTAACCCGGTGGTTTTTAGGATTTTGTTCCGTTTCCTTCTGCTTTACGATTGTTTGCGTTTCTGACATTAATTGTTTCCTTCCTCTCTTGTGAATTTTCCCCTTCACCGCGAGAGATTTCAGCGAAAGGTTTTATGGTTAACAAATATGCAGCCGTTCTATCCGGCTGTTTTTTCTCTGGCAAGACTGTATACCAGAGCAACCTGCTCCTCTATCGCAAGACCGGATGTATCAACCTCGATTGCGTCTTCATGTTTTTTCATGGGAGCCAGCGCCCGGCCTGCATCGCTCCTGTCTCGTTGCAGAATTTCCTTCTCGAGCTCTTCTACCGAAGGCACGCTGTTTCTGTTCCCGCCTTTCTGAACAAGCTCTGCATAGCGGCGCCTTGCCCGCTCTGAAGCATCGGCTACGAGAAAAATCTTCAATTCGGCATCAGGAAATACAACAGTACCTATATCCCTGCCGTCCATGACCACACCGCGCATTTCCCCCATCTCCCTCTGCATCTGCCTGAGTGCGTCCCTGACCGGCTTCAAAGAACTGATAAAACTGACATGACGTGAAACCCTGTTTTCCCTGATGGCTTCGGTCACATCACGACCATCGAGTATAACACGTTCGCCTTCGAAGGCTATTGCAATGTTTTCAAGCAGAGATGTCACATCTTCAGGATGATCGTGGAGACGTTCCAGTAACCCGGCCTCGAGTGCCTTGAGGGTGACAGAACGGTACATCGCTCCCGTATCGATATAGGTATATCCCATTTTCCTTGCCAACAGACAGGCTGTCGTACTTTTTCCCGAAGCCGCGGGCCCGTCTATTGCAATGATGATTTTCTTTTCTCTTCCTGTGATTTTGAAAACATTTTGAGTTAGCCCGTAATTCTATAAAAATATTTTGCTTTTTGCAAATATATTGATTACTTCAATTGCCCATAACATATTCTCTCGTGATTTCTTATCCATAAATTTTTTCTCATTGTATGGCTTTACGTTGCGGAATTGTCGGGTTGCCCAATGTCGGAAAATCAACCCTTTTTAATGCCATAACCGCCAAACAGGCCGAAGCTGAGAACTACCCGTTTTGCACTATCGATCCCAACGTGGGTATGGTAGCTGTTCCTGATGAAAGGCTGGAAAAACTGGCGGCAATCGTCAAAACATCGACAATCGTTCCTGCAACCATCGAGCTTGTTGATATCGCAGGCCTTGTACGTGGCGCAAGCAAGGGGGAAGGCCTCGGCAACCAGTTTCTGTCCCATATCAGGGAAGTTGACGCAATTGTTCATGTTGTACGCTGCTTCGAGGATGCCAATGTCATCCACGTGCATGGCAGGGTTGACCCTCCCGATGATATTGTCACCATCGAAACCGAGCTGATCCTTGCCGATCTTGAAAGCATGGAAAAACGGCTGGATAAACTGAAAAAAAATGCCAGAAAGGAAAAAGAGCTGCTGCCGGCTGTCGATCTTGCCGACAAACTGATCAGGGGCCTTGGAGAAGGGTTACCTGCCCGCACCCTCTTGGCAACCGAAAAAGAAAAACTCCTCGGCAAACAGTTCTTCCTGTTATCGGCCAAGCCTGTCCTGTACGCGGCAAATGTTTCCGACAACGATCTTCCCGGCGGAAACAGTTTCACCGCCCAAGTTGCGGAAATCGCCGGAAAAGAAGAAGCAAAGATGCTTGTCATCAGCGCCGGAACCGAAGCCGAAATCGCCGAACTCCCTGAAAAGGAGCGTCCTGAGTTTCTTGAAAGCCTCGGGCTGGAAATGTCCGGCCTCGACCGTATTATCCGGACCGCCTACGATCTGCTCGGCCTGCATACCTACTTTACCGCTGGTGAAAAAGAAGTGCATGCCTGGACCGTCCGTAAAGGAGCTACGGCTCCCGAAGCAGCGGGAGCGATTCACACAGATTTCGAGAAAGGATTCATCCGTGCCGAGGTGATCTCCTACGATGATATGATTGCATGCGGTTCGGAACAGAAAGCAAAAGAAGCGGGAAAAATGCGATCCGAGGGCAAGGAATACGTTGTCCGTGACGGAGACGTGATTGTTTTCCGGTTTAATGTCTGAGCGGCTGGAATGACGGTTGGCAGATCACACTTCAACCAGTTCTACTTCGGGAATGTCGGTTCCCAGAAAAAGCCTGCAAAGAGACCTGAATTTCCGGGGAAGATCGCTGACAAACAAACGTGGCGAAACCGGAACTCCTGAACCATGGAGAAGGCCGTTTTCAGCAAGCATTTCCTTTGTTTTCAGAGCAACGGCGTCAGCAGAATCTATAATGGTGATATCCTGCCCCGCGATCCCGCTGATCATTGCCTTGAGTATCGGGTAATGCGTACAGCCGAGCACAAGTGTATCGATTCCCTGTTTCAGCAGCTCTTCCAGGTACTCCCGTGCTATCATATCTGCCGCCGGGTGATTCGTGTATCCCTCTTCAGCAAGAGGGACAAACAAGGGACAGGCAGAAGAAAAAACCTCGATATCCGGGTCAATGGCATTGATGGCACATGCATAGGCATTCGATGCAACAGTCGCCCTGGTTCCTATAATACCTATTTTCTTGTTACAGGAATGCCTGACTGCCAGCTCCGCTCCCGCTTTGAGCACCCCAAGCACCGGAACTCCCTTACCTGCGCGCTCGACAACATCGAGCGCGAGCGCTGAAACAGTATTGCATGCTACAATTATCATTTTGGGCTGGTATTTCATCAGGATAGCGGTATCATCATGCGCATATTTACGGATCGTGACCTGCGATTTCGAACCGTAGGGAACACGGGCCGTATCACCGAAATAGATCAGACGCTCGGA
>JAKSDB010000056.1 GCA_022360415.1 Chlorobiales bacterium | reverse complement strand
TAAAAATCTGAAACCATCATATCACCTTTGAGCAAGAGAAAATCTGGCTTGAAGCGATTGATGCAAACTCTTTTCCATAAATTGGCTACTCACTAATAATTAACTAAAAAAGAAAGCACCTTCGTGATCGGCATATTTTAAAAGATTTATCACAACAAGAAACCTACAGGAGGCGCAGTAAGGTTCATGGCCTCACATTTCCGTGCCGAAGGTACCCTTTTGACCTTTGACTTTTTCCTTTTGCCTTTATTTAAGCCTGTGCATCACCAGACCTGTCATAATCTTCGGATAAAAGTACGTCGACTTCTGCGGCATCACTTCTCCCTCGCCGGAAATATCGAGCACCTGCTGTACAGTTGTCGGTTTTACGATAAACCCGGTCTGGATATCTCCTTTCTCGACCGCCTCGAACACCCTACGGTCATCCTCTTCATAGATCAGGTTTGACTGGCTGCGCATTGCTTCGGGCGTAATGCCCAGCATCCTTTGCAGGACAAGCTCATGCAGGACAACAACGCTCAACTGCAAGAGCGGAGCGGGAACCGAGTCACCAAGCAGTGTTTCGGGAGGGCTTTTCAGCTTGATTCCCCAGACACCTGCCGAAGTGACAACACCATAGACATGGCTGGAAGACTCTCCTTCAAGATACTGCCTGAGTTCTTCCCTGCCACCGAGCGGCTTTACCTCGAAGTTCGTGCTCAAGGTATCGATCAAGCCTTCGGGATTGAACTGTTCGAGGCTGTGCACCATCCGGTGCAGCGGGAAGATGATCAGGCCTTCGTCAAAGATGTTGGCGAGGTAGATCAGAATGAAGTTATACGGCTCGTCACCGGTATGCGACGGATTTTCCTCCGCCCGGAGGTTGCGGTAGTTCACCCCGGTTTCATAGCGATGATGCCCGTCGGCAATATAGACCTGCCGGTCGAGCAATACCTGCTGCACCGCTGCGACAAGATCGGGGTCGGTCATCTTCCAGAGCTGGTTCCTGACTCCTTGAAAAGCCGCATCGACAACAGGTTCATGGTTTGCGGCAAACTCCTCGATCGCCCTGTCCGCCTGCAACTCTCCATCTGCATACAACCCGAAAATACTGCTGATGTTGGCCTGCGTCCGCTTGAAAAGGTTGAGCCGATCCTTTTTCGGCCCCGAAAGCGTCCGTTCGTGCGGCAATACCTTCTTTTCGCTGAACTCATGCAGACGAAGCGCGCAGAAAAAGCCCTTGCGGGTATAGGTGTTCCCTTCCGGGTCGGTATAGGTCTGGAAATAGGGATAGAGTGCAGGTTCGTCTTCCTGCATCAGCACACCCTCCTGCATCCATTGAGCCAGCCGCTCCGCAGCCGCACCGTATGGGTCTTCTTCTTTCGGCAGCTCCAGCCGAACCGCGTTGTACCCGGAACTGTCGTACAGTTCCTGCTGCATTGCAGGAGGGATAATGTCATAGGGAGGGCAGATGATGCTCCCCATGTCACCGGCGGTTTCAGGGTTGTACCGCAAACCCTTGAAAGGACGGATTTCAGGCATATTTATAAGTATTTCACATTAACTGATTATTATATAAACACATAAAGAAGCATCAAATTTCACTAAAATCTAAGATTCACAAGAACAACACCAAAACAACCCCCATAGAATATAAAAAAGCCGGGCTTGACCCCGGCTTCTAGTTGCAAGAGTTTCCTAGACGTGCCCTCTATCAATTTGCGGACTACATCAATGCATATCTTTATTCCTTTGTCGCAGACCTGCCCTGAGTGGTTTGAGATCGTTATGTATTATGGTTGTATGCTAAATCCAGAGCAGCATAAAAATGAACGCCATATTCGCTAGATCACGGACATTTGTCCAGACCGTTTTGACGAACTGCTGGTCAATAAGTTCCCTGCTGATGGAGAAAAGAAGAACGATAAAAAAAATTTCCTCAACGGCCGTAAAAAACGCAATGGGTATGTATACGATAAAATACACAGTAAGTGCAGGACAGCCTACCAACCCGGACGGCTTCGTGATTTTGCACTGAATGTACTTGGTGATGTCTTATTTTGCGACTTCCTCACCAGCGAAGACGAGGGTTGTTTCAATAGAAAAAGGCGCCAATAGAAACACTGCTCCAAGAATGGAAATGAGGACTCTTGAGGAGTATGAAGATATTACCCCGCGAGCATGAAACATACGCTAATTGTATCAGAAGAGAACGCCAAAGATAGTTTTCTGTGTATAAAACATAAAAAAAGTCTCCGTAAAAACGGCGACTTTGCCACTCTTTCTTCTACTTTCGCAGTGCCTGGTAGATATCCTTCGTGTCTTCCGCCATAAACATGTGTTCTTTCATAAACGCATGTTGTATGTCTTCGAATGCATAACCGAATATAACGGCAATGAAAACACGTTTCTTCAGAACCCACTCCCGAGTAGGGTCGTTATTGCGTGGCGGCATCTCGTACATATCTGTGAACACAGAAAATGCCTTATCGATGTCGTCAAGATGACGTGTCAACGCATACCGTGCGTTGTCGAAAAGCTTTTTGAGATAAGGGATGCCGATGTTTTCAAAACGACGAAGCTCGTCGTCATCCATGTTATCTTCAAAGTTTCTTTTCTTCCCCCGAGAGATATCTGATATTTCCCGAGCGTTTTTCACATACTGGGCATATTCCCGGATTTCCTTCTTTGTGAAGGTTGTTTGATTTTCAAACACTCCTTCATCAAGATGTCCCTTTTTTGATGGGTGGGCGTATTTTTCGAGCCCGTATTTGGACTCCAGCATCGGCTCGGGCGTGAGCTTTTCAACGATATTATCACCCTTTTTACACCCCGTAAAAACAGCAGGTATAAAGACGATCAGAATCGCGAAAACAAGGTTTTTCATTATTAAAGTTTTTGTCTGTTTGGGATAAAAATCATTAATAAATCAGCTATTCCTACCCTCGCAACTTTGCATACGCCGTAGCATGCGCAGTCAGCGAAGTTGCAAACGTCGTAAAGCTGAATTCAGGATTCGGTTCGGTGAATTTACCTTTGAGTCCTCCTGTTTTGTCAGACATTATGAGGCAAGCCCCGTCATACAAACGCTCACGCATAAGCCGCTCGCAAAAGAGCTCGTATCGCTTTGAGTATGAAGCGTCCTTGAACTCAGGAAAAACCTCGAAGTGCGGTTCGTCAACCTTAACAGGGATTGTTGATTTTGGAGCATCTTCGAGCAGCATCAGCCAACCTAGCCAGGGCTTTTGTGAGGGCTTGAACTTACCTTCTCGGTATGCCGTAAGAAGATCGGTTGAGTTGCCGAGGGCTTCTTCAACCCGGTTATTGAAGTTGTTACCGAATGAGGGGCCGATATGGGCTTTCAGTTCGATTGATGCAAGGAGCAACTCATCCACGACAACCAGCAAATCCCAGTTCTTGGTCGGCCTGAAATATCCCGGTAAGGTGGTCGATTTGACATGAATCGCAGAATCAGGCAATCCAGCCTCGGCCAGTAGTTCTGTCAGCAGCTTGATGAATCCGTCGAGGTGCTTACCACCCGTTACTGCACTCCGGTTGCCTGCGTCTTTCTTTCCTGTCGAAGAGCCCTGCTTTTTGTGCTGTTGGGTTCTTACTTTCCAGAAATGTCGAACCGCTTTTGAAACCCTCGCATTCAAACCCATAAGTCATGAACTTTCTGAATGTGATATGATTTTCGCAGTGGAAAAAAGAGAAGCTGTTGCCTGACGAATGCGTTTCTCAGCCATTGAAAAGTAATGCGGATCGATTTCCACACCGATTGAGTTCCGGCCCCATTTTGCCGCAGCCACCGTTGTTGTCCCTGTACCCATAAAAGGATCAAGAACCGTATCACCCACAAAAGAAAACATCCGAATCAGACGCTCAGCTAATTCCTCTGGATAAGGCGCAGGGTGATTTCGGGTTGACGCACCTGTCAGACCGGTCCAGATCGACTGGAACCATTGCCGGTGGTTTTCATCGGAGATAACCGACAGCACACGGGTAGCAAGCGAAGGCTTGCGGTAGCCTCCCGGCTTGCGCTCCATAAGAATGAATTCTATATCGTTCTTGATCACCGCATTCGGCTCGAAGGGTTTTCCAAGAAAACCTCCTCCGTTCCCGTTTGCCTCGTAGGAGGCATTTGCAATCTTGTGCCAAATGATCGGAGCCAGATTATCGTAACCAATCTTTCTGCAATGCTCCTGGATCGAAGCATGAAGCGGGACGACTGTATGTCTCCCGTCATTTTTTCTTCGGGATAGGCAGACGTCACCTACTACGCAAATTAGTCTTCCGCCCGGAACGAGTAACCGGTAACAATGCTCCCAAACCTTGTCAATTTCGAGGAGGAACCCTTCATAATCTTCCACGTCGCCAAGCTGATCTTCATGATCCCGGTATTTCTTCAATGTCCAGTAGGGAGGGGAGGTCACAACGAGATGCACTGATTCATCCTCTATAAACCCTAATCTCCGAGCATCGCTCTGAACCAGCCTGTGCTCGGTCTCGACCTGCTGCACCGCCGCCTCGATTGCAGCAAGCAGTTTCCTATCCTTCGCGATACGGGGAATATCGGTCTGAGGGTTCTCAAGCCTTGCTACTGACAAGGGCAGGTAGTGCGCATGACTCTTTCTCATTGCCTCAACTAATGTACTCATTATTTAAGCTGCTGGTTGGGCATCGGTACTATTTCCCCCATGGCTTCAGCATGGAGCTTTAATCCAAGTGCGTGTATAACCTTAAGGATGGTATCGAAATTTGGAGTTCTCTCCCCTGAAAGTGCTCTGTAAAGGCTTTCTCTCGATAAACCCGCATCTCGTGCCACTCGCGACATCCCCTTTGCACGAGCAATATCGCCTAATGCTTTAGCAATAAACGCCGCATCTCCATTTGCCTCTTCAAAGCTTGCTTCCAGGTAAGTCGCTATCTCTTCCGGTGTCCGAAGATGCTCGGCTACATCGTATCTTGTTGTCATCGCTGTTGCCTTACTCCTGTAAGTTTTCTTCTCGACCTACAACATTTTAACTTGACTCTACTTATCACCTGTAGTTTCAAGAAAAAAGCAAGGTAATTGCCCGACATTGCTGTTTACTAAACCCACACAGTCCTTTAAGCTTGAAATAATTATGAAGCTAGTGCTAGATGTTAGCGACTCAAAACTACTATTGGCAATAAAAACATCTATGGATACTCGATTCCGCGGGATTTCAGAGTATGTGCGGCCTTACTATCAGGCCCGTGTTTGTTTGCCGCTTTGAAAAGCTCAGAATTACTTTTGCTTTCATTCTCTTTTACATTCAATGAGTGTAATTCACTGTTTGTGCGCCCAGTGTGCCCTTCTGACTCAAGTTCTTTTTGCCGCTGCTTTTCTTTAGGTGTCAGTGACATTGCTGTGCCCCCCTTTGTTTGAATGTTAAGTATTTATTTTCCATGAAAAACAGAACCTTTCGTTGAGGGTTACCCAGATAATTTCAAAATATTTAGCGGAATAATCAAGTAAATGAATCACTCATTTCTCCGCTAAAAGGTTGATCCGTCGAAACGTCTCGAAACAGGTTCCGTCGGGCTGTATGGTTTCTTCGATCATGCGCTGAACAACATAGTTCCGAAATGGCGCCCGCCTGTTTTCCGGCAGGTGGGAGAGCAAGAGAACAAGACTCGGCTGATCCACCCACCTGATCATGGCTTCTTTGCCGGGGAAATAGCGATCAGCGTTTTGCCCCCGGACCTTCACGTTCCGTAATCCGCTGGGAATAGAATAGGGGACGTTGTTCAATAGCGACAAAGGACTCTAAGTAAAAATCGAAGCTTGCCTCGTCAGCAATTCCCCCTGAACGCCTCAAGGCATCTATTAACAACACCCCTCTTGATCCAACACCATAAAAATGCAAAACTTAGCCATAACTACCGAAAATTTAAACAAAACGGGCACAGACCTGTTTAAAGGCTCGCTTATTAGACCAATATCAAACGTTTTCTGGAGAAATTACAGATGGAGGGAGCTTCACCAGGATCGAGGGCAATCTGCAACTGGACATATAATAAGGTAAGGGTGTTACCTTTCCCGCATCGAGAAACTCAACGATCATGACTTCAATCGGCTGTCTCTATCTAAAGATATCTTCGCGCTAAACACAGCATTACCAATGGAGTCATTATCCTTCTGGCATCTCGCCTCTCTTTCCCTCAGAAACAATAAACAGAACACCCACAAGCAGCGGGGCCAACATAAGTATCACCAGCCCGTAACCTATTATAAAAGTCACCAGTTGGGCACCGACAATAGCCAGCACAACCATGTATCCGCCTATCCGCGGATACCACCAGCCGAGAATAAACCCGATAAAAATGAAAGGAAACGCTGTCAGCCATGCATTATCATGAGCTGTATAGTCAGGATTCAGAAAGGGAAGAGGATTCCCGTAACCGAAATAGAAGGGAAGGAATAAAACTACAATTGCGATGCCTGTTATTCGCGCAATCCAGCCTGTCCATAATCTTATTTTCATCTCCTCTTTTTAACTGCTGATGTTTCAAAGACACGTTGCCATCTACATGGCTTCATCAAACTCTGCACGATATCTGGTTATACCACCTTCTCTTGGTAAAACGTCCCTGTCAAATATAACAACCATAAACGCTTCATCAGGCACACCTTTCCATTGGCACTTGAGCTTGTAGTGCGATGCCTGCTCAAAACCAAAACGCGGATAATACTCCGGATGCCCCAGCACAATGACAAACGGACAGCCTGATCGTTGCAGGTGTTGCAATCCATGCCGCACGAGAGAAGAACCAATCCCCTGTTTCTGGTACAAAGGCAAAACCGCCACTGGAGCCAAACCCATACCAATAAGGTTAGAACCATCTATCGTAACCGGAGTGAACAAGATATGCCCCATGACAGTATCCTGATTGACAGCCACAAACGAACAGTATTCTTTGCATGACTTACGAAGCTTGTCTACAATCGCCGCCTCAGGCCCTTGTTCGAAGGCTATCTCGTTGATTATGCGAACAGCATCCTGATCAGCAGGCTCCTCTTTCCGTATTTCAATCATTCCCGACATAACTTTGCTGCTTTCCTCAACGCCCCATTTTTCACTTTTCAGCTGCCAGATTGATCCGTCTGAACGTCTCAAAACATGTCCCGTCATCCTGCAGGGTTTCTTCTACCATCCTCTCGACCACATAATTACGGAATGGCGCTCGCCTATCTTCCGGCAGGTGGGAAAGCAGGGGAACAAGACTCGGCTGTTCCACCCATCTGATCATGGATTCCTTGTCGGGGAAATAGCGGTCGGCATTCTCGCCCCAGACCTTCACGTTCCGTAATCCGCTGGATTCGCAGAGAGCGGTATATTCGCCAACAGATGGCGTGTACCAAGGCCATTCGAAATCAGCGAAATATTCTCTAAAACGTTCATCTGCCATCGCCTCCTGGATCACCTTCCGGAAACTCACGCAGTTTCCTTCACCCGCAAAGTTGAAACGAGCGCGGCCATGTGGATGGAGCGCATAGCTGACGTTCCGCAAAAGTCTCTTGTGATGCTTTACCCAGTGCAGGGTTGCGTTTGAAAAAACGATGTCGAACTCATCGGTAAAGTCGAGATCGCCGATATCCATTAACACAAAGCGCAGATTGTCCATTGCTTTTGGCAAGGCAACATCAATCATACCTTGTGACGCATCGATACCGACAACCTCACCATTTGGAAGCAGCTCGGCAATTTTAGCGGAAAGCGCACCGTCGCCACAGCCAAGATCGAGAACACGCTCATTGCCTTTCAGCTCGAGTTCCGCTATCAGCTTCGAACCCCATTCCTTTTGATGGGATGATGCTTGCTCGTATTTTTTGCCATCGAATTCATGCGCCATTTATGCTAAAAAGAAAATGTTAACCGTCGGGAGCAGCAATGACACGGAAGGGGGCTTCCTTTGCTTTCAAAACTGCTTTGAACACCTCGACAGGCGGTTTCATTTGTAAGCAAGGATTACCTCTGAAGGGAACAGCATCTGCTGATAATATTCTCTTGTTTCCACCCTGAAACCTTCCGCCTGCAATCTCTCAGTCAGTGTAACACTCCGGCATCCGCCCATTGTTGCAGGGGAAATCCTGTAAATAAAATCATAGATTCCGCTTCCAAAGCGCTCGCCCTCTGTCATATTCACCAATACGAGTTTTCCACCTCTCTTTAGAACCCTTTTAAACTCCTTGAGCACCTTGCCCATCTCTTCAAAAGGAAGAAGATCAAACATATAGTTGTTTACCAGTATATCAATGGATTCATCCTCAACATTCAAATGAAAGACACTTCCCTTATCCAGAGCATAATGAGCACCTGAGAGTTTGCTTAAACGCTTTCTGGCTTTCTCGAGCATCCCTTGCGACAGATCAATACCGATATTCATGCCCTGCGGATTTCGTTTGACGATTTCATAGAACGCCAGACCCGTTCCTACGGCTGCTTCCAATACATGCTGCCCATCCCTGATGTTGGCAAGCTCGATAGCCCTGCTTCTTGCTCGTGATTCCGTCAGCTTTCCCCAGATATCATAGACCGGTGCTACTCTGTCATATATTGCGCCAATGCTTTTCTGCGATACCCTTGCGTCCAGCAGCTTTTCTTCTTTCCCGCAACAAGTAATACCACAACATGAAACAGGTCTACCCATTTCTCACCCTCTTTTTCACGTAGATTTACTGGGCATTCATAAAAGACTCGGCATGATGCCAAAATCCCATATTCTGTTCGGAATTGCATCTTTAAACAAGAACCTTTTGACAAGGTGTGATAACGTAACCGAAAGCCATCGCTCAAGGTTCATAACCAGAAAGAATACGGAGATGGCCTTCTGGCTGATGTCGGCAAACCCTGAATCGAGGGGCCTTAAAGAGACAATGGCTTCTCATGTACTTTCCCCAAAAACCTTGCCGTGAAACATCGAATACGTAAAGAAAGCAGCGTAATCCGGATGATCGAGCAGGAAATCCTGTGACCCGGGAAGGCAAAAACGCCGATACTCCACCTGATCCTCCTTTGTCAGTTCTGACTCTACTCCCTGCCAACGCATTCGAAACAGAGCCACCACTGCATTATACATATCATCAGTCAACGGGGCATAGGCTTGTCCTGAAAACGTTCTTGCCGTAAGATCAACAAGGCCCACACTACGGAACCAGCCGAACGCGCGCATAAAATGCAATTCCGGCCTCTTTCCTCTGGCAAAAGGGGCTATCCCTGAAGATGTCGCGCTAAGCCTGGCTTCGAGCAGAGGATATCCCGGAAGAAGTTTTTCTGAAGACCAGGCAAGAATGGTCACACTGCCGCCGGGTTTCACCACACGTGCAAGTTCTTTCAGCATAGGCAAGGGGTCGGCAGGCATATACCCAACACAATCCACACTCCATGCCCAATCGAAAGAATCGTCATCGAAAGGAAGCCTGTTGACGTCTCCTTCCCGAAAGGCAATCATGTTCGACAAACCGGCCTTCTCTACAACATCTCTGGCGTAAACCAGAACCTCTGAAGACAAATCAAGGCCGGTGATACGGCTTGCAGGCCCGACACTCTCTGCAAGCAACACGGCTTGAAGCCCGATACCGCATCCTGCATCCAGCCCCCGGCTCCCCGAAGGAAGCTGAAGCGTCCTGATCGCTGAACGAAGGACCGGCTCCCTGAGTGGTTGCAACAGTAAAGCCTTCTCAAAATCGTTTTCAGGATCAGTCATGACAAAAAAAGGAACATAGATTCAAGTACAGCAGACGCCTTGACAGCATACCCTTCATACGATACTGATACTACTCAAAACGAAGCCTCCCCTTGCTAAAAAATACAGGGTAAGAGCACGCCCTGGAACAGTCAAAAGGTATCGGAAGCTATAACAGCTATAAACCTATTTCCGTAAACCTTTTTTTCTGAGGAGGAAGCAGAAAATGCTTACCGATAATCGCAGATTCCGTCACTTCTTTCTGACCTACTTTGCAGAGATATACCGCAACGATCATCCGGTCTATCGCATCTTCAATTCCCACGACCGCACGGGGATGAGGCGGAAGAATGTACTGTTTGCGAAGCGCGTTTCTTGTATCCTCAATGCTCATTTCCTTGGACAAGCCGGTTAGTACCCTTTTGTAAAGACTTGCCGTACTTTTAAGGATAGACTGGGCGTAGTCGTAATCCCCGATTGTCAGTTCCTCTTCCATGAAAGCCACTTTCTCGACCAGTTCCTTCCTTTTCGTATTTTTCCGTTCATCACGGGCATCTTCAATATCCTCAAGATGATCGCGCCAGTTCGGAATCGTCTCCTGGTTTTCAAACATGGCAACCGTGTTTTTGCCATATTTCTGCGCCAGCGTAAGTTCCGGTCCCTCCTTTTTTACCGTTGCCTCTTTTTTGCCACAACCTGCCAGCATGACAGGCACAAAAGTGATCAGGATTGCAATAACAAAATTTTTCATCGTTGCATTTTAAACTTTTTCTTCCTTGTATTGATGCAGAGAATACATCGGCAAAGCAATGCACATGCTGTCAAACTTACGTATAAAACGTTTATAAGTAAAGATTGATAGAAACTTTTTGGTCCATGGAATGCAAAAGTGCGAAAAACAAAATCCGGGATTCGTCTGTGGATTTCCGGAAAGGCTCAGGTCGTCTGCATGCTTTGTTTCCTCGACATCCAGAAGTCACCGTAATCCTCTTTTACGATCACGACGATTTTCTGACCGCGGCAAAGCTCGAGCACGGCAAGGAAGGTAACGACAAGGACCAGAGGTTCCGTAACTTCTTTAAGTATCGACCTGAAGGAAATCTGAATGGTGTCTTCCAGATGCCTGAGAATGAGGTCGCATTGCTCGTCAACGGTAACCGGAGCGTCGTCGACATTTTGCACGCGCACCCTCGGCATCTTGTCAAGCACCGACTTATAGGTCATGATAAGATGGTAGAGCGTCGGACGATTGACCGGTTTATCGAGCTCGTCGATCACTTCAGGCTCTAACGCGTCATAATACCCTTTTGCAAACATGCCTCTTCTCGCTTCTTCGAGTTTGCGCATTTCCTCCGCGCCCTCCTTGATACGCTTGTATTCCATCAGCCTTTCGACAAGCTCCGTTCTTGGATCAAACTCGGAAGCGTCGCCTTCCTCAGGCACTTCATTCGGCAGCAGCATCTTCGCCTTGATGCTCATAAGGAGGGAAGCCATATAGATGAACTCTGCCGCAACCTCGAGATTAAGGCTTTGCATTGCATCGAGGTAATCAATAAAATCTTTGGTTATCTTGGAAATCGGGATATTATAAATATCAAGCTCATCCCGTCTGATAAAGAACAGCAACAGGTCAAGCGGCCCCTCAAACTCGTCAAGGCTTATTCGAAACATAAGAAAGCTTATGCTTTGGGTACTTTTGGACACCTCTATTAATATTGCGCACTCTGATTACTTCGTTGGTCGGTGCTCGAAATCCTCATGTACTCGCATCGTGTACACTCCGGTTTCTCTGGCTCCGTCCGCCTTGTACCCAAAGCGCTCTCGACAATTAATAGAGGTGCCTTTTTGATTTATAAACAAAAATAGAAAATACCACAGAAATAGTTATAGCTTGCGATGCAGAACCTGATTCCATATCTCGTGACCGTGCTTCTGAGCACGTTTATCGCATGGGCACCGGTCCGTGCCGAATCGGCAAAACAATCATTTGACAAGGGATACCGCAGCCATCTCAATGGAAATCATACGAACGCTGCGAAGTATTACACCAGAGCGATTAATGGAAACCCTTCGTTCGTACAGGCCTACCTGATGCGAGCTGCCACATACCACTCGCAGAATCAGTACGAGCGGGCCATAAAGGACTACACAAAAGTCATCGAGCTTGGCGAAGCATATTTCAAAGCCGTGGGGTACTTTAATCGCGGTCTTGTCCGTTATGATGTCGGGAAATACAAGGCTGCAATCTCTGATTTCACATCGGCACTCTCATTCGACGAGAAGATGGCAAATGCCTATCTGCATCGCGGTATTGCTAAAGGGCGCACCGGAGACAGAAACGGACAGGTCAAGGATTTTGCCAACGCTGCGCGTTATGGCGATTACGAAGTTAGGCAATGGCTGGAGCAACACGCCCCTCACGTCCTCGAAAGAAAATAAGCTGCGACAATTGCATGTCTCCATTCGGCCTGTTCCGACGGGCAGGGAAAAGGGCTCCCCCCTCCTCATCCGTTTCGCTGAACAAGGGAAAGCCATAGAAGCCGAACATCGACGGAATACCAGCAGCAAGAAAATGCTATTCTTCCGGGGCTTTCCGGTATTCAGATTACCAGAACAAACTCATCTATGAAAAAAATCACAAGGCTTCTGAGTGGAAATGGGGCGAGCCTGTTGTAAAAACCACGAAAAAATTTCCACTGCCAGAAGTGATCCTTTGCATTGTGATAACAAAAAAGACCGGTGCTAAGACCGGCCTTATTCTTGCTCATGACGCATTGACGGCATCAAGAATTGCAGGGAGCGCTGCATGTTTTTCTATATGGCTGTTCCTCCCCGCTCCCCTGTCCTGATCCGCACACACTCATCAAGAGGACTGACAAATATTTTTCCGTCACCTACCTCCCCGCTGCCGTGCTTTGCCGACTCTACAATGGTATTAATCGTCGTATCGACAAAATCATCATTAACGGCAATCTCGATACGTATTTTGGGAATCAGATTCGGCACAACCTTTCTGCCGCGATAGATATCGATATCCTCCTGTCGCCCGTGACCTGAAATCCTGCTGACCGATATCCTGGTAATATCCGCCAGAATAAGGGCTTCACGCACCGCGTCCAGCTTGTCTTCCTGAATTATGGCTGTTATCAGCTTCATAGTAATTGAGACTTAGTTAAGATTGATAAGACCATAGCCGTGCTCTCCATGAAGGCTCTGATCGAGACCTGTCATCTCGTCGGTCTCATTCAGGCGGAATCCTACGGTTTTTTCAACAATGAACAACAGCACAATCGTTACCGCTGCCGCAAACACGATGGTGATCCCCACCGCTGCAGCCTGCACTCCGAGCTGCTGCCAGACACTCCAGCTCCCACCCGCAGCTGCCGCAGCCTCGGCCATCCAGCTTTCACGAATAAAGAATGTCAAAGTAAGAGCACCGACAATTCCACCGATACCGTGAATACCGAAAGCGTCGAGGCTGTCGTCATATCCCGCACGGTTTTTCACCTGTATAGCAAGAAAACAAATACTTGCAGCCAGTGCACCAATGACGATCGACCCACCAGGCTGCACTACCCCTGCAGCGGGAGTTATCGCTACAAGGCCGGCGAGAATTCCGGAAACAACTCCCAGGGTGGTCACTTTTTTATACAGTACGGCTTCGATGATGATCCAGGCAGATGCCCCGGCCGCTGCCGCAATCTGTGTTACGGTAAGCGCTCGCCCGGTATCGAGGTCACTTGCAACCGCACTGCCCGCATTGAACCCGAACCAGCCGACCCAGAGAAGACCGGCCCCTATCATGGTCATAACAAGGTTGTTGGGGTGCATCACATTTTTCGGATATCCCCGTCTTGCACCAAGGAAAAGCGCTGCAACAAGGGCACTGACACCGGAAGAGATATGTACCACAGTACCTCCTGCAAAATCAATTGCGCCTCCCGGTCCCATATTGAAAAGAAAACCGTCCTCAGCCCAGACCCAGTGACAGATCGGACTGTAGACCATAACACTCCACAGCGCAATAAAAAGCACATACCCCCTGAAACTCACCCTTTCGGCAAAAGCGCCGGCAATCAACGCAGGGGTGATGATGGCGAATTTCCCCTGAAACATCGCGAAAACGTATTCGGGAATTCCGGAATCGAGAATGGATTCGTCAATACCCCTGAGCAGAACATAATCAGGGTTCCACCCCACGAGACCCCCGAGAACACTTGGTCCGAAACTCAAGGCATACCCTATCGTCGGCCACAAAACCCCGATGATAACCATAGCCGCGAAACTGTGCATCATGGTACCCAGAACGTTTTTTGTACGAACCAGGCCGCCATAGAACATTGCAAGCCCCGGGACCATCAATAACACGAGCGTGGTTGCCGTAAGCATCCACGCGGTTGTTCCCGAGTCAGTCACCTCACCCGACGCCAGGACTGTATCGGCTGCAATGACAGCCGGAAGCAGCAGGAAGCCCGCCCTTGTCAGCTTTTTTACCATAACTGAAACGTTTAGAAAAACAATTAAACAAAACCTTATTTTTTAAACTCAAAGTGCTTAATTTAAAAATTAAATTAAGTAAAGCAAACGAAAACATAAAATTAGTTACCCTTTCGTAACAGAAACAACAAAAGTGTGTCTTTTTTAGCCGGAACAGTAAAAATACAGCTGAATGGTTCTCTACTTTTCACCGGTTATCCCTCGGCGTCTTTTGCAAGACAGAAAAACCCTTTTATGTTTCGGGGAAAAAGGGCCTTTTTCTTTTTGAAATCCGTAGTTTGGAAGAGTAAATTACAGTATCAGCCAATGGTTGGCTGATTGCTGCAGTATAACTTG
>JAKSDB010000364.1 GCA_022360415.1 Chlorobiales bacterium | reverse complement strand
TGTTGAGTTGTTGAACTGTAAGGGCGAAAAATTTTTCGCCCCTACGAGGTGGAGACAAAAGGACAAGAGGGAGCAAGTGATTTAGGGTTCTCGACTTGTCGGGATGCCAGCCTGCTCCGGGCAACTGGTGATTGACAAAAAAGTATCGAGAGAAGCCGGTTGCAATAACAATACGGGCTGTTTATGTTTATTCGTATTTTCCCTATATGATCCGATCTGTTACGTAGCGGAGTCAAACTTCTTAAAGAGACGGTGTTTTGAGAGTAGCTTATCTCTATAATGTCCCGGTCATTCTGCTTGTTTTGCTGACAACCGTTTTTTCCGATGTTTTTGCCGGAAGAAACGACGTCGAGGCAGACGATACGATCGTTGCTGAAATACTGGACAGTCTTGTTACAACTGCATATTTCAATGACAGAAATTTCAGGGACTGGAAAACAAGAGGTGATTACGGGTACCCGCCTTCGTTTATCCCGCAGTTTGACGATGAAACCTATATCGAAAGAATCTCCCGGCTGAACGGCAAAACATCTCTCCGCCTTGCTTACAACAGCCATGTGAAAAGTTTCATCAAACTCTACTCGGTTGACAGGCGTAAACTGACAGCGAAAATACTCGGTCTTACCGGGATGTATTTTCCGCTTTTTGAAAAAAAGCTTCGTCAGCACAATATCCCGCTCGAGCTGAAATATCTGGCCATTGTAGAGTCCGCGCTCAACCCTTCGGCGGTTTCGAGAGCAAACGCGAAAGGCCTCTGGCAGTTTATTTACGGAACAGGAAAGATCTACGGTCTTGAGTCCTCAGCGTTCATAGAAGATCGTTTCGATCCCGAGAAAGCTACTGTGGCAGCGTGCAGGCATATGCGTGATCTCTATAAAATCTATGGAGACTGGTTTCTGGTCCTTGCAGCCTATAACTCGGGTGCCGGGAATGTCAACAAGGCAATTCGCAGATCCGGCGGTGCAAGGGATTACTGGAAAATCTGGCCCTATCTCCCAAGAGAAACAAGGGGGTATGTTCCGGCTTTTATCGCTGTGACGTATGTGATGAATTATCATCGTGAACATAATATTCATCCGATAGAGCCTGTTTATCGGTATGATGATATCGGCGCGGTCAAGGTAACCGATGTTATTGCTTTCGATCAGGTAAGCGAAGTGATCGGCATCCCTGTCAAAGATCTTCGGATACTCAATCCTCATTTCAAGCTGGGTCTTGTCCCCGCCGGCGCTGACAACCCCTACTACCTTAAACTTCCGAAAAAATATATAGAGAAGTTCGACAGAAATGAGAAGGAGATATACGCTCACAAAACAAAGCAGGGGCTTGACGGGGCGGCCCTGCTGGCAAGAGCCCGTGAAGTCAAGGCAGCATCGGCAGGGGAAAAGAAGCAAAACGTCCATGTTGTCAGACGGGGTGAAACACTTGCATCCATAGCGCGGACCTATCGTTGTTATGTCAGTCAGCTTATACGCTGGAACAATCTGAAGAGCTCAAGAATCTATCCCGGACAAAAGATCAGGGTATTCGGCTCGCCCGTCAGAGGTGGTTCAACGGCGTCTTCGATTGTTTATCACAAGGTCAGACGGGGAGAAAACCTGGGCCTGATAGCCAAAAGGTATGGTGTGAGTGTCAGCAAACTTGTTTCATGGAACAATCTGGGGCGGAGACGGACGATTTATCCCGGTCAGAAGCTCAAGGTACATGCTGTTTCTGCACGTGTTTCTTCAGGTGCCGTCAGTTACCACAGGGTCAGGCGGGGAGAAAATCTGGGTCTGATAGCCAGAAGGTATGGTGTGAGCGTCAGCAAACTTGCTTCGTGGAACAATCTGGGGCGGAAGCTTACGATTTATCCGGGCCAGAAGCTCAAGCTTTATGCATCAGCAAAAATCCACAAGGTGCAAAAGGGAGAAAACCTGATACGCATTGCCCGGAAGTATGGTGTCACAGTGAGTCAGATTGTTTCGTGGAACAATCTTGGCAGAAAGCGCATGATCTATCCCGGTCAGAAGCTTACGATAAGGACAAACTGAAAGGGCGTCTTGTTTGCGTGTTTCTGGAACGGCTCAGAGAGAGAGTTTTTCCAGGGTGGATGAAAGGAAATATCATGTCCGCAATGTTCGGATTATTGGTTGTATGGAAAACGGATAATTTTGTTATCTTTAGCCTTTTGAAAACGGAGGGGGGAGCAGGAGAGTCAGCTTCAGGGACTATGCGACAGAGTTTTTATTTCCATTAAAAGAGAACCATCACTACGCATGCGAAATATCATTTTTACGGGTAAAGGAGGAGTCGGGAAAACCTCGGTGGCCGCTGCAACCGCGTTGAAGGCCGCTGATATGGGTTACAAAACGTTGATTATGTCAACCGATCCGGCGCACAGTCTCGGGGATTCACTGGACATAACCCTCGGCCCTTCGCCTGTCAAGGTAGCTGAAAACCTCTGGGGGCAGGAGGTTAGTGTGTTCGGTGACCTCAACCTGAACTGGGATGTTGGCCGGGAACATTTTGCCCAGCTTATGGAGTCGAGGGGTGTGGAAGGCATCTATGCTGAAGAGATGGGTGTTCTGCCCGGAATGGAGGAACTGTTTTCGCTTTCCTACATCAAGCGGTACAACGAGGAACAGAAGGATTATGACCTTCTTGTCGTTGACTGTGCTCCAACAGGTGAGACGCTTCGTCTTTTGTCTTTGCCCGAAACATTCGGGTGGTTCATAAAACTGATTCGCAATGTCGAAAAATATATGGTGAAGCCGGTTATCAGACCGCTTTCCAAGAAGGTGAAAAAAATCGACGCGATGGTTGCTCCCGAAGAGGTTTACGAAAAAGTGGATAACCTCTTTGCTTCAACAGAAGGGATTATCGATCTGCTTGCGGACGGCTCGAAAACCACCGTGCGTCTGGTCATGAACCCGGAGAAGATGGTTATCAAGGAGTCGATGAGGGCTCTTACCTATCTCAACCTTTACGGGATCACTGTGGACAGCATCACCATTAACAGGGTAATGCCCGATCATACGGAAGATCCTTATTTCACGAAATGGAGAAGTATTCAGCAGAACTACATCGATCAGATCGAGAACGCTTTTGCTCCTATTCCTATCGGCCAGGTTCCGCTTTTCGACCAGGAGGTTGTCGGGCTCGACATGCTTAGACAGGTCGGAGAAAAAATTTATGACGATAAAGATCCGATGGAAATCTTTTTCAAAGAAGATCCTATTGATATTCAGAAAGTGCACGAGGGGCATTACAAGGTTCGTGTCAGGCTTCCTTTCATGGAGGATATGGGGATCGAGCCCAAGATTCTCAAACTGGGTGACGATCTTACAATCCGGATCGGTGATTACCAGAAGATCGTTGCTCTTCCGATATTTATAGCAGGGCTTGAGTCTTCAGGGGCAAGCTTTGAGGAAGGCTGGCTGACCGTTGACTTTACAAAGGAAGAGGAAACCGAAACTGAAGCAAAAGGATAGCAGGTAATTGCCACCGTAATTACATGTAAAAAACCTGCTCGCATGAGCAGGTTTTTTTTTTTACGGTCACGGTACGGAATAACGGGAGCGTCCCGGGCGGTAATCCGGGGATATGTATCCGTATGATTGAGTGGAATTTATTGTTTCTATTGTTGATTATTTATATCTGAGTTTTTTTATTTTCCTTGCTATCGCAGGTAATGGATTTAAAAAAACTTGTTTCGGGTCGGGCAGAAACATATGAATGCCGGCTTTTTATAATGTTAGATTGTTCCCCAGGCTGATGCACAGGTTACAGGATATACGAGTATCGAAAATAACACGGCTGACCACTCCGCGCACATTCAAGGAGAAGCTCAAGGTAACGGAACATATTGCGGATACCGTTGTCAGAGGGCGCAGGGAAGTGGAAGATATCCTGACTGGAAAGGATTCCAGGCTTCTGGTTATCGTGGGGCCATGTTCAATTCATGATATCAACGCGGCTATGGAGTACGCTCGCAGATTGAAGGGCCTGCGTGAAGAACTGGAAGACGATCTCTGCATTATCATGAGGGTGTATTTTGAAAAACCAAGAACAACAATCGGTTGGAAAGGTTTTATCAATGACCCTCATCTTGACGGATCCTTCGATATAGAGCATGGGCTTTATTTCGCGCGAAAGCTTTTGCTCGATATCAATGACCTCGGGCTCCCCGCTGCAACCGAGTTTCTTGATCCTTTCACACCCCAGTATGTAGCCGATCTGGTCAGCTGGGCGGCAATCGGAGCCAGGACTATCGAATCACAGACCCATCGTCAGATGGCAAGCGGGCTTTCGATGCCTGTCGGGTTCAAGAATTCAACTGACGGCAGGGTGCAGGTTGCAATAGATGCCATACGTTCCGCAATGCATTCGCACAGTTTCCTGGGGATCGATATGGACGGTCACAGCAGCGTCATTACGACCACAGGCAACCCGTATGGCCATACTGTGTTGCGAGGTGGTTCCAGACGTCCGAATTATGATGCGGAAAACATTGCTGACGCGGAGCGGCGGTTGGAAAAGGAAGGGCTTTCCAAAAACCTTCTTGTCGATTGCAGCCATGCCAATTCCGGTAAACAGTATGAGCAGCAGTCAAGGGTGTGGAACAGCATCATCGAGCAGCGTGTCGGCGGCACAATGAGCATTCTCGGTGTGATGATCGAAAGCAATATATACTGTGGCAATCAGCCTTTTCCGGATAATCCGGCTGATCTGCAATACGGGGTTTCAATCACCGATGCCTGTATTTCATGGGAAGAGACGGTGGAGCTGCTCAGAAAGGGGGCAATCAAGCTTCGTACCTCGCTTTCCAGGGCCGAGGTTTGATTTTGTTTTAGGGAAAAAATATGTAAAGTTAAAACATTGGGGAAAATATCATTATGAATATAGACCGTCTTGTTTTTGCTATAGCCGGTTTTTTTGTGCTGGCAAGCCTGCTTCTCGGGTATTTCGTTCATGAGTACTGGTTTTTCTTTACGGGGTTCGTGGGCCTGAACATGCTCCAGGCGGCTTTTACGGGATTCTGTCCTCTTGCAAAAATTCTGAAAGCTGCGGGCATCGAACCCGGTAATGCGTTTAAATAACAGTCTACCTGCAAGGAAAGTAAAGAGCCCCCTCTTAAAGGGGGCTTTTGTTTCTCCCTTGCCTAACTCATCACTTTCTTGTTATGTCTGTTGAAATCAGGCGGGTTCAAAGCAGAAGAGAGAGAAAGCGGTTCATAAAGTTTGCCTGGAAAGTTTACAGGAAAGACCCTGAGCTTAACAAGTACTGGGTGCCGCCGGTTATCGCCGACTACATGAAAACACTCGACAAGGAAAAATACCCGCTTTATGACCATGCCGATATCGCCCTGTTTACAGCCTGGAAGAATGGGAGGCTTGCAGGAACAATAGCGGCGATTGAAAACAGACTGCATAATGAGGTTCATCATGACAAGGCGGGTTTCTGGGGATTTTTTGAATGTGTCAACGACCAGGAAGTAGCCAATGCGCTTTTTGATGCTGCCTCACAATGGCTGAAGGCAAAAGGCCTCGATTCAATGAGGGGGCCGGTCAGCCCTTCGATGAACGATCAGTGCGGTATGCTGGCGAAAGGGTTTGACAGTTCGCCCGTGTTTCTGATGCTCTACAATCCTCAGTATTACAACAATCTGGTTACAAATGCCGGTCACAGGATCGGGCAGGAGCTTCTTGCATGGTACATCGACCAGGATCTTATCGATATCGAGCGTCTCAGCAGGATCGCCCAGCATGTGATGAAACGCGAGCAGCTGACGATCAGAACCATCAACATGAAGGATTTCGATAATGAAGTGGCCCGGATAAGAGAGATATACAACAAAGCGTGGGAAAAAAACTGGGGCTTCGTACCGATGACCGATAAGGAATTTGCTTTCATGGCTAAAAACATGAAGGCAGTTGCAAAGGAGCATTTTATTTACTTTGTCGAAGATAAAGAAGGCAAGCCGATAGGTTTTTCATTGACCCTGCCCGATATGAACATTCCGCTTAAACATGTCAACGGTAATCCTTTCACGCCATGGGGGCTTCTGAAGTTCTGGTGGTACGGCAGAGGTATTTCTGCATTCAGGACCATTACCATGGGAGTGCTTCCCGAGTATCGTCACAAAGGAATAGACAGTATGCTCAATGCCCAGATCTCGCAGTACGGCGGGAAGTATGGCCTGTACTCAAGCGAAATGAGCTGGGTGCTGAAGTCCAATGAAGCGATGAGCAAGCTTGCGAAAGTGATCGGCGGAATTCCCTACAAGGAGTATGTTATTTATGAAAAAGAGATTTGAGAGGCCTTGCGGCAT
>JAKSDB010000394.1 GCA_022360415.1 Chlorobiales bacterium | reverse complement strand
GGCGCTGTGATGCCCGTGCAAGTGGTTTCAACAGGTTCGATTTCTCTGGATTTTGCGCTTGGAGTCGGTGGGTTTCCCCGAGGGAGGGTTACGGAGATCTATGGCCCGGAATCTTCCGGAAAGACAACGCTCGCGCTCCACGCGATAGCGGAAGCGCAGAAAGCCGGGGGCATTGCAGCTATTGTCGATGCGGAGCATGCGTTTGACCAGACCTATGCAAGAAAGCTCGGTGTGGATATCAACTCGCTTCTGATCAGTCAGCCGGAATCGGGCGAGCAGGCCCTTTCGATTGTTGAAACACTGGTACGAAGCGGAGCGGTCGATATCGTGGTTGTTGATTCTGTTGCCGCGCTCGTTCCTCAGGCGGAGCTCGAAGGTGAGATGGGTGACAGCGTCATGGGTTTGCAGGCACGTTTGATGAGCCAGGCGTTGAGAAAACTGACCGGAGCTATCTCGAAATCAAGCTCGGTCGTTATTTTTATCAACCAGCTTCGTGACAAGATCGGCGTGGTGTACGGCAACCCGGAAACAACGACAGGCGGCAAGGCGCTCAAATTCTATTCGTCAGTTCGCCTTGAGATACGCAGGACAGCGCAGATCAAGGACGGGGCGGAGATTATCGGAAACCGCACGAAAGTGAAAGTGGTTAAAAACAAGGTTGCTCCTCCTTTTAAAACCGTTGAGTTCGATATCCTCTACGGGGAAGGAATATCAGTGCTTGGTGAACTGATCGATCTTGCCGTTGAGTTCGGTATTGTCAGGAAATCAGGCGCATGGTTCAGCTACGAGTCAGAAAAGCTCGGCCAGGGACGGGAAGCGGTGAAAAAAGTTCTGCATGAGGATTCGGAGCTGACCGGAAAAATCCGGCAGCAGGTAAGAGATGTCATGCAGCCGGTCAACGGGACGGGAGAAGGAGCGGTTCAGCAGGAGATATGAAAGTAGGAGACTTGCACATAGAGCGCCCGGTTATCCTCGCTCCCATGGAAGATGTGACAGACCGGGCTTTCAGGAAAATCTGCAGGCGCTTCGGAGCGGACATTGTCTATACCGAGTTTATCAGCGCGGAGGCTCTTCGGAGGGGTGTCGAAAAGTCCATACAAAAGATGTTGTTTGACGATCACGAACGCCCCGTGGTTATACAGATTTTCGGAAACTCCGAGGAAGCAATGGCCGAAGCGGCAACCATCGCTGAAACCTACAGCCCTGATTACCTCGATATCAATTTCGGGTGTCCGGCTAAAAAGGTCGCAGGCAAAGGTGCAGGTGCCGCGTTGCTCAGGGAGCCTGAAAAAATGGCGAGAATCGCGGCATCGGTGGTGAAAGCGGTATCGATTCCCGTAACGGTGAAGACCAGAATCGGTTGGGACAGGGACTCCGTCAACATTCTCGATATTGTTCCACGGCTTGAAGATGCCGGTATTCAAGCGATCGCTGTTCATGGCCGCACAAGAAGCGAAATGTACAAGGGTAACGCGGACTGGGACTGGATCAGGAGGGTCAAGGAGCATGCCGGTATTCCGGTGATAGCCAACGGCGATATCTGGTCGCCCGGGGATGCTCTTGCCATGTTCAGCCACACGGGAGCTGACGCTGTCATGATAGGTCGCGGAGCGATCGGCAATCCGTTTATATTCAGGCAGGTAAAAGAGCTGCTGCTTGGCGGTGCCGTGACGACGGTACCGGATTTCAGGGACAGAATTGCGGTGGCGATCGAGCATTTGCGTCTGTCGGTTGAGTTCAAAGGGGAGAAATACGGGACACTGGAAATGAGAAGGCATTACGCGACCTATCTGAAAGGTCTGCCGAGAGTTTCCCGTG
>JAKSDB010000024.1 GCA_022360415.1 Chlorobiales bacterium | reverse complement strand
CTTTTCATAACACTTGTTTCAGACCTGCTTACAGGAAAATCCCTTTGCTATTGTGCAAAAGGAGTCCCTAAATTGGTATAATATACTATTCAGAGCACCTTCAATATAGCGCAATGACTGTCAGCAACACACTTCTCGATAGAGCATCGGCCTTTGTTTTGCAACGTTTCGAAGGGAGCGTAAAGCATAATGTGGACATTTATCATGACTTGAACCATACGAAGGAAACCGTTGCAGCCGGACGCCAGATCGCGGAAGGAATGGGGCTCCCCGAGCAGTCCGTACTTCTGGTAATGCTTGCATGCTGGTTTCACGATATCGGTCATATCGAGTCCGTTTCGGAGCATGAAGAAAAAAGCGCTGAGATAGCAGGGCAATTTCTTTCGGATGAGGGCATTGATCCTGAAACAGCAGATATTGTCAAAGGATGTATTCTTTCTACGAAAATACCCCAGGGACCCCTTAACGGGCTCCAGGAGATTGTCTGCGACGCCGATCTTTCTCACCTCGGTTCGGACAACTACAGCAAGAAAAACGAGCTCCTCAGAATAGAGTTCGAACAATACAGAAACAAACCCTACACCGACATAGAATGGCTTCAGCTCAACATCGACTTTTTTCAGAAACACAGTTTCTTCACAAGATTTGCAAGAGAAAACCTCAATGGCAAAAAGGAAGAAAACCTTGCGATACTGCAAAATGAACTGAAAAAAGCCCGGGGACGTAAAAAGCAGGAAAAAGAAGCGAAAAAAAAGAACAGGGAGCAGTTGGAGAACGCGGCGAAAAACCGCGGGATTGAACGTAACATGGAGGTTTATTACAGGACTTCCTCCAGGAACCATGTAAGTTTCAGTGCCATCGTCGACCAGAAGGCCAACATCATGATCCAGACCAATTCGCTTATCTTTTCCATCATCATCTCGCTTCTTGTCCGAAAACTCGATCAGCTTCCCGACCTTATCCTGCCGACATTTCTGATGCTGTTCACCTGCGTAGCCACGATCATAACGTCAGTACTCGCAACACGCCCGAAAGTGACCCGTCACGAAACGACAATGGAGGACATATCAAACAGAAAAGCAAACCTGCTTTTTTTCGGTTCTTTTGTCAACCTCGATCTCGACCAGTATGAGTGGGGTGTGAAAGAAATGCTCAAGGACAAGCCATATTATATAAACAACATGATCCGCGATACATATTATCTGGGCAAGGTGCTCGACAAGAAATACAAATTCCTCAAGCTCTCCTACGATATATTCATGATCGGCCTGATCCTTTCAATCAGCCTTTACGCATACGCGTTTACAAACTGACCGGGGCCACATCATAGAGCCGTCTTTTCTTCTTGATGCCGAGCCGGCGTCGCTGACAGTATAAATAGAAACCCGGGCGATTCTGCCTTCCAGAAAAATTGTGCCTTTCTCCTGCGGCGAATAGTGCGCAAGCTCTTCTTCAGGAAAAAGAGCAAGCAGCTCTTTGGAAAGAAGTATCTGTTCCCCCATTTTCTTGCACTCCCCCTGGATTCTTGAAGCAGTATTGACCGTGTCGCCGTGAAAGACAATCTCAACCTTTTCTTCCCCGACCTCCCCGGCTATGACCTTGCCGGAATGCAGTCCCGCTTTCAGATGCGGAACATGCTGGTAGCGATCTTCATATTTTTCTGCAAGCCCCTTGATTCGGTCCAGAATTGCAAAAAAACATCGTATACAGTTCAACTCTCTTGTGCCCTCCTGAATTTTCCACGTAACGACAACACTGTCACCGACATGCTGATACACTTCGCCCCCGAAGGAGGAGATCGGATCGGCTATATCATTAAAGACATCGTCGAGAAGGTTATGGTACCTCTCATGTCCCATCAGCTCCGCAAGCATGGTCGAACTGTAAAGATCGAGAAACATGAAAACTCGTTCTTCCTCGTGCGGTGTATGGTAGCGGCCTGTTACCGCATTCCAGAATTTTTTTTCTCCGACGCGCTGTATAACGAGTCTGAATGAACTGATAATAAAAGCCACAACGCTCAGATAGAGAGTCAGAACGGGAAATTCGCCGGAAAAAAACGTTCTCACACGGCTTTCAAATGAAAAACTGCCTGAACCGTTCAGAATCACGTACTCTTCCCAGATAACGAAAAGCAACAGCACCCCGAGCGAAAGGGTCACATAAAAAGCTGTTCTCACAAAAAGAGTCAGGATAAAATTCAGGTTTTTTGTCGCTCTCGAAAGAAAAAACACATCCGAAACAGCCACAACCGCGCCGACGACAAGACCGATGACTGTGATGCGGAAGAACAGGGATGCGTCATTCAGGTAGTAAAACTCCTTGTATGCATGACCAAGAGCTGTAAAAAAAGCAAGATAGATATAGAATGCAACGACAAAACCTGCGGTAATCCTCGCTACACTTTTCAGGTTTCTCGATATCTTTGAGGAAATCCTCCGCATAAGACACGGAATTAAGTGGTAGATTCTGTACGCATGTAAACAAATTTCCCCCCTGGTACGATCTCAGGGGGGAATGCAGCATTCAAGACAAAGCCGGCAAACCGGGGAGTTCCGGTCAGCAAAACAATTCAGAAGCTGAAGCCCGTCCTTACATATATGCCGATATCGTCAGTAAGCCTTGCACTGTCGACGCCTCTGCCCACGGCAACGCTCAGAGCGTAACGGGATTCGACAAAACCGAACCAGAGCCCGCCGCCATAGCCTGTGTGCCATTTGTCCGAATCCTCGCCATCGAAAAATACCCTGCCTGCATCGATGAACGCAAGGGGACCGACCATGACGGGAACGAGAAATTTGAACGAACCGAAATAAAGCCTGAGCTCGGCGTTGCCATAGAGGGAAGCGTCTCCGGCAAAACGCTGCTTGTCATACCCCCTGATCGAGGTGGAACCGCCGAGATAGGCGGCTTCGTAAAACGGATAATCTCCCCATATTTTCTCGCCGCCGGCACGCAGCACGAGCCTTGAATACGGCAGAGAAGGCAAAGCGAGATAGGCGGTACTTTCCCCTTTCATTTTCCCGAATGTCGCTCCGTTGCCGACAAATTCAGGATAATAGGCTCCTTCTATATCAAATGTAAAGCCGCTCAGGGCAGTCGTGCCGCAGGGGGTTCTGCCCCGGGCAAGGCGCCCGCGCTGCTTCCTGGGAGAAAGCAGGACTTTTTCACTGCATTTCAGGCTGCTGTAGCGAAATCCCGCGATAAAACCGCCGGTAAAGTCCTCATCTATTCCGTAAGGAAGAACATTGCCATCAAGCCATGAACCCGGCTTAATCTCGAAATCGACGAATTTTGCTTCCAAACCTGCCCTGAACTGGAAATCGGAGTTGGCGGGAAAAACCAGTGTCGGGCGTATCCAGGTCAACTGCTGCCGGATCTCGAAATCATCCTCGTCATAGAGAGATGTGTCAAAAGAGGATTCATTGCCAAAGCCATAAAAATTGATAATATCCAGCCCCGTTGTCCCAATATCGAGATGCATTTCCGCACCGTTGACAAGCGAACGGAAATCACCATAAAAATCAAGCTTGTAACGAAGCTCGGAACCCGAACCGTACGCCACACCCCCGCCGAGCTTCATATTGTAATTGTATGGTTCCTTGCGAAACCCGTAATCTTCGAAAATGAAGCCCCACCCAAGAAACGCGCCGTACTCGGGCGCGTAATCCAGCCTGAGGTTTGCAATGGAATCATCGATCTCGCTTCCGTAATCCCTGGGTCTCAAACTGTACTTCTCGTACTCGTCGGCAGGCTCCTTGGTTCTGCTTGTGTCGATAATCGAAAACTTTCCTCTGCCGAACACTGTTTCAGAATTCTCATCATAGAGGTAATTTCCTGCCTTTCGGCCGAAACCGCCGGATGAAACGGCCACCCTGTCAATGATCTTGTCCTCACCCTTTCCACCGATAACACGCACGGCAATATCATCTGCAAGGGTGCCGCTGATATCTGCATAGTCATCTCCACCCTGGAGATAAAGGCGGATTTCGGACGTATGCTCCGGATCGAACGTCCTCGAATAAAAAGGAACAACATCGCGCGTCGAGGGACCTTCTTTCATTCTGTAAACCTTTACGGAAACAGTCCCGTCACTGTTCCGTTCAATCTCCGCGAACTCCGGTTTATCGCTTGCAAAGATATCAACATCTTCGGCATAGATATCGTAGAGCTCATCGGACGCCTCGGCGAGAAGGTCACGCCTTGCCTTCAGGTCATGAATAATCTTTTCACCTTCCTGCGCATAAAGGGAGGGAGGCATCCGGCGTACCGCGCTTTCAATAAGACCATCTGTCAAAAGCGCTACCAGCTCATTGGTCGCGCTGTCCCATTGTTCTCTGGAAAGAGCCGGAAAAATGCGGCGATCGAGCGAGCGACCTGACCAGGAGAGAAAATAGACCTTGTCAAGGTCGTCATCGAAACCCTCTATCTGGGGAATAATCTGCGTTATGACCCAGGAAAAAACACCGTCCTGCCGTGAAAAGGCGTTATCACGGTCTTTCGGAACCGGTTTCCATACAACACCGTCATTTTCCATGAAAGCAGCCCATCTCCATTGCCCGGAATGGCGGTCCCAGTCACCGACAAAAATGTCGATAAGGCGTGCCGTCAGATAAGCACGGGCATCGACACTGTTCCGGTTGTCTTTCTGGAGAGCCTCAAACATCGTGTAGGTCGAGACAACCTTGTCTGCTCCGGCAAACGCATTTTCAGGACCGTCATTTTCATCCGGGTGCTCTTCAATGGTGCCGAAGAGACCGGCAAAATCGTCATGGTACTTGCCGAGATTCTCACGATCATAGGGCATGATGACAAATTTGGCAGAGACATGCAGAACCCCGGCCGCTTCAAGCAGCGGGGTGATAACAGCAACGCTTGCCGGATTTGCCGAGCTTACCTGATCCTGAACAACCGATGAAACCACAGTGTTTCTCAGCTTTTTAGGCATCCCTCTTGCCGGGTCCTTGTCAACCGTCCTGAAACGGTATTCCTTTCCGTCCTTCCCCCTGAAACGAAGACTGATGGTCTGAAACCCCCCGCCGGTTTTGTAAGGCTCCAACCCTCCCGCAAAGTTCTCAAGATCGAGAACTTCAACTTCCATGGGAGATGTCCAGAGAGAGCGCCAGTGAGCCCCGAAAATCAGACGATGCAATGCCCCTGCACTGTAATGTTTTCCAGGGATAATCTCTACTTTTTTTCTGTTACCGATGACAGACTGGGGAATTTTCTGCGGTTGAGCACTGCCGGTAGAAACAAGACCGAACAGACAGGCGGAACAAAGCAAACATGCAACAATAAGAACTCTCGGGGAAAAACTCATAAGGCTTGGTCGCTTGAATCTTTTCTCAGATATTCCTGAAATCATGAATACTTGAAATATACGATTTTCATGGTAAAAAAACCCAGTGAGCGGCTCTGGACAAGTCCGGGCCCGGTTTTTGCATGGAATAAAAAAGCATGGTCGCACTCCCCGTAACGCCTTCATTACTGATCACCATCACGTTTTCCGAAGTGAATGCAATCCCTTCCGGCTGTGGATGATCTTTCGCCGGAAGACGGGCGGCATCGAGAACCATGCCTGCCGGGCTTATTTCGACAAGAAGCCTTCCTTTCGCCGCCAGAACAAAAAAAGTTCCGGACTGCGGATGGCGGGCAATTGCGGATGGTTTGAATTTTTTCTCCGCGCTCTCTTTTTTCAACAATTTGCCGTCAAGGATAAATCTCGGAGCTTTATCAAGCGACATGCTTTTGAGTGAAAACGAATAAACCGGCTTCAGTTTAAGCTTTGATTTCTTTTTGTCGAACAGAAGTTTCTGTAATGAAATGTCCTCGGGATACTCTTTACAGGCAAGAAGCAGAGCATCCGAAGGCGGGTCGTGGCAGAGCCCTTCGACATCATAGAGATCGTTGAGAAATGTTTCGTACCTGACAGCCTCCACACTCCCTCTGTCCTCTCCTTCCTCAAATCCATAAACCACGCCTGAGCTTGTAACCATATAAAACCTGCTGTCTGCCACGGCGATGTCCTCGAAATCTGCCGTCACAGGATCATTTCCAAACCACCGTTTTTCGAAAATGGAAAAACGCTTGATTATTTCCCCGTTTGTCAGGTCAAGCTGATAGACAGTCCCTCTTTCATCATCATGGGCAAACAGGCGGCCATCGTTTGTCACTGTTATTCCGGATATTTCCTTCAACTCGGGCGGAAGCTTCAGATGAGTTTCGGCACTGTCGAAATCATATCTTGAAAGCAGGGGTTCTTCCGCAAAAAGTGACTGACAAAACACCATGGCTGTCAGTACGGCAGAAAAAAGGAACAAAGGAAATCGCTTCATAAGTCAGTGTTGCAGTTCCGGCAGTTTCACCGGCAAAAACGTCTACAGGGCACCTCTGTTTCGAGTACGGGCACCGCTTCGCCGGGTACGATTACGAATTTCGAAAAACAATTGGATCCCGGCTTGAAACAGAAGCAGCGTTTACGCAAGCAGACGAAGACGGGAAAACACGTAATCAAGACGGTCTTCATTCAATACGATCCTGTAATAACCGGTTCCGTCAAGCCGTATGGGACGGCTGTCCCGATCACTCAGGTATCTCCTGCTCTGTTTTCCGTTATACCAGTAGACAAGCCTGATCTTTTCATGGTCTATCTCCAGCGCGGTAATTCCCCGTTTCCCGATAGCACATCCGGAGTTGAAGACGCTGGGGATCGTAAGATTGTTGTATACCCCGCTGCGAAGACCGATTTTTTTCCCCTGCTCGTAACAGGCTTCAAGCTCATCCTTGAGACCCGCAATCTTGCCTTTTATCACCTCTCTTTCAGGGTCTTCGGCTTCGGGAAACGCACGGCAAAGCTCTTCGATCATGTAGTTGAGATAATCGACCTTGGACAAGGAT
>JAKSDB010000424.1 GCA_022360415.1 Chlorobiales bacterium | reverse complement strand
CCCAACGGCGTCGGGAATAAAAATACCAGAAGATATGAAGAGGCAGTCATGGTAAGGATCGCGACAAGCTGTATGAGCTGCGAATCAGCTGCGCTTATCAACCCGCTTTCGGCTGCCAGGACGGCTATGATCAGGGAGAACTCGCTGTTCTGACCGAGCCGGAATCCCATTTCCCTGCTGAACTTGGGGGTCTCTTTCGTTAGCCTGAAAGCGGTGCTGTAAACCAGGGGTTTAAGCAGCAGCAGGACAGCTGAGAGCAGCAGAGCAGGCCATACAATGGTTTGCATGAGCGCAAAGTCTATTTTCGCGCCGAGCGTAAAAAAGAAAAGTACCAAAAAAAAGTCCCGGAAAAATTTCAGGTTTTCAGCAAGATAATTTGAGAGAGGCCCGCTTGCCAGAGCGACCCCGGCTATAAATGCGCCGATCTCATGGCTCATGCCTATATATTCGGAAAGCAGGGCGAGGCTGAAGCACCATGCAAGAGCTACCATGTTGAGCAGTTCGTTGTAACGCTGCACCTGCATGATGATTTTTCTGATGATGTAACGTTCAGCCAAAATCGCGACGGTGGTGAGAAAAACGCCGATAAGTATACTGGTAAGCCACCCGAGCACCGAAGAGCCGCTTCCCCCGTTGATGAATGCTATTGCAAGAACGGCAAAAATATCCTGCATGATAAGGACCGCTATAGCTACCGCTCCCATGTGTTTCTGGTGCAGGGTAATGGTCGGCATCAGCTTCACCACCAGTATGGTGCTGGAAAACATCATGGCTACGCCGGTGATGACCGATTCCATCAAGGAAGCGCCGAAAGCATAGAGTATTGATCCGGTAACGAGTGCGAAGCTGCCGCTTGTCAGCAGCGTCAGAAGAAACGTCTTGCCGAAAAGCTCAAGCAGTCTTTTCGGGTGCAGGGAAAGTCCGGCGAGAAAAAGCAGGAGGGTAATGCCGATGTTGGAAGTTTCATTGATAAACTCTATTTCGGTAACGAGTTTGAGTCCCCATGGGCCGAGCAGAACACCGGCAGCAATGTAGGAAATAATGATCGGCTGCCGGGTGAGAAGCGACAGCCAGCCAAGTATCGTCGATACGATCACTACCAGTGCTATGTCCAGAAATACGATATTTTCCATGGCAGTTTCGGGTATGATGCTCAAGAACCGGGATTCTTCTGCGACCTTATGTATTTGTCGGTATTAAACTTACGCACGCATCCATTATAGTTCATATACCTTATTTTGCCAAAAACCGGCCGTTCGGGCCATGGTCTGTCATGAACCCCGCCGATTGACCATGCTACGCCGGTAAAACCGTTCGGGTCTCTTCCGTCAAGGGAGTATTTGTCATTCAGATGAAGAGCGATGTCGAATGCCGATTCGGGCTCGGGTGTCCATTCCAGTATTTTTTTCGCCCAGTACATACGCAGATAGCCGTGCATTTTAGCTCTGTTTTTGAGTTCTGACTGGGCTGCATTCCAGAGAGGATCGTGCGTGGAGGCTTTTTCAAGATCGTCCGGACTGTAAAGGTAATCCCGTTTATCGTTCCGGTGACGGTCCAGCGTTTCCTTTGCCCAGGGGCGTATCCCCGAGAGAGAATCGTAGTGCTCGTTGTAATGGCAGTAGTTCTCTGCAAGTTCACGCCTGACGATCAGCTCTTCAAGGAAAGCATCTTTGCTCGCCTGTTCTGCACTGCTTCTTCGGACTTCAAATGCCACATGCTGCGCGCTGATCTGGCCGAAATGCAGGTATGGAGAGAGAGCCGAAACAGCATGAGCATTCGGATCGTTCCACAGCTTCGCGTAGCTGTTCAGCTTCCCGTCGATAAATTCTTTGAGGGCTTTCCCTGCGGCTTCTTCTCCGGGGTCGATCCATGAAACGGGCTCGACATCTGAGTTTACACGAAGTGTATTATACAGCCTTTTCCAGTCGACAGGCTTGAAGTCCGTTCTGTTTTCAGCAGGTTGAGGCGTCAGCTCGGGGAAGCTGCTAAGAAACGTTCCGAGTCTGCTGTTGATTTTTGGCCGGATGGTTCGCGCGGAGAATTCCAGTTTGTTCGAAGCCGTGAAGCACGGGACAATATTGTGTGTGTCGACCTCGTAGAAAAGGACAGAAGTATTCTCAAGAACCTTTTTTTTTCGTGCTTTGGCAATTTTCAGGGGAGAAAAGTCGGTGATAATTGCTCCGGCTTTGCTCTTTGCGATAAAACGCGGAAGCTCTGATTCAGGGTTACCTGCCAGGATAACGAAAGGGATATTGAGAGCCTGAAGTTTTTTTTCCACCAGCATCAGCCCCTTCAACATGAAATCGTAATGCCGCAGACTTGCTTCCGGGTAGGACGGGACAAGGTTGAAAACGGCGAATAAAGGCTGACTGTTTTTCCGTGACAACTGTTCGGCAAACAGCAACGCCCAGTTGTGACGGACACGCTGATCCCTCGACATCCAATAGACTACAGGGCCGTTGATGCTGCGCTCATGGTTTAGGCTGCGGACTCGATCAGGGTGAATCATGGCTGCGCGGTTTCTATCAGATAATCTCCGCGACCTGTAAAAAGTTTGAAAAGAGTGCTGTGCCGGTGCGCACGTAGTCAGCCTGAATCTCCCGATAGTCATCGAGGATCTGCTCCTGGTCCAATGTTTGCAATTCCCTGTCCAGCTTCAGCCAGGAAAGAAGCATCTCGGGAGTCAGTTCAAAATGTGACTGAATGCCATACGCCCTGCCGGATACCTTTACCACCTGGTTGCGGCAGAGCGTCCCGGTTGCGAGCAGTGAGATGCCGTCGAGGAGTGTTACCGTTTCACCATGTAAGTGAAAAACGCGAAGACTGTTTTCAAGCCCCCTGAAAAGAGGGTCTTCAAGCCCTTCCGTTGTCAGGTCAACGGTGAAAGGCGTGCCGTCAGGACTGAAAAAGCCGGTTTCCCGGGTCAAGCATGTTGTTACCTTTCCGCCGGCAGCTTTTACGAGCGTCTGCATCCCCAGACAAATACCGAGATAAGGGATGTTTTCGTGCAGCAGGAGCCCGATCCTGTCCAGTTCTGCAAGCATTTCGGGTGTCCTGTCGTTTGCGCTTTGAGGCCCTCCCAGGGTGATTACAGCAGAAAAACCGCGGGGATCGGGGTAGGGCTCTTTTTTGGACAGGTCGATAACGACAGGCTGAATGGAGTATTTTTCAAGAAGCTCTTCAAGAAGACCGGGCCCTTCATGAGCTATATGCTTGATGATAAGCAGCGGTTTGGGCATGAGATTATGAAATCTGTTCCCTGAGACATGTTGTGAGAACTCTGGTCAGATCTTTTCTTTCGACCGGTTTACCGAGATGACCGTTCATGCCGCTTTGTTTTGTCAGGGCGATGTTTCCGGGATCGGTGTTGCCGGTCATGGCGATAATAGGAATATTTTTGTAATTGCCGAATGTTTTGAAGCAGCTGCCCTCCCTGATTCGTCTTGTGGTTTCGATACCATTTAAAACGGGCATTTCTATATCCATGAACACTATGTCGAATTCCTCCTTTTCCAGGCATTCGATAGCCTCTTCTCCGTTTTCCGCTTCAGTGACAGCCATGCCCATATGCTCCAGGATAATGCTCATGAATTTTCTGCTTGTCGTGTTATCATCCACGACAAGGCCTCTCTTGTTTTCGAGAGCTGCCACAGGAGTTTCCGTGTCAGGTTTTTCCTCCGAAAAAAAGAAATCCTCAAAAAGTGAGATTACCTGTTCTTGTGTGAGCGGTTTGGTTAAGTGCCTGTTCATGCCGGTACTGACAGTTTTCTGTTTCCAGGCCGTACCGGATTGCGAAGCTATACCGATAATCGGTACGTTTTTATATTGATCGGTTCTGCCGGGGCCTGTAAATTCTCCTTTACGTATTCGCCCCGAAACTTCGTTTCCGGACATGACGGGCATTTCCATTTCCATCAGGATCATATCGTATTTTTTTCGTGTGAGAAGCGAGAGGGCCTGAGCGCTGTTCTCGGCCTGGTCGATTCTGCATCCCCATTCAGTGAAATACTTTTCGGCAAGAAAACGGTTGGCAGGATTATGGTCTATAACAAGGATGTTTTTTGTGCGAAGTACCTCTTTTTTGAGCT
>JAKSDB010000062.1 GCA_022360415.1 Chlorobiales bacterium | reverse complement strand
GATAACGAAAGAATGAGAGAGATTTGTGTAGTTGAAGATATATGTCTTATAGGTTCGTATAGGACTTATAGGACCTATGAAATAACAACTCTATAGCAATCTCCGGTAGAACGGCAGTCAGAACAAGTAAAAAAATTCGATCGACTGTATTTACATGCTTGAAGCTCGCAACATCTATAAATCCTATACCCTTCCCGGACAGGAAAGCATAGAAATTCTCCGGGGCATTGACCTGACTGTGAGCGAAGGAGAGATGATAACGGTGGTCGGTGCTTCCGGGAGCGGCAAAACAACCCTTCTCAACCTGCTCGGCACGCTCGACACTCCGGACAGCGGGGAAATCGTCTTCAACGGAGAAACCATATTCCGTGACAAACGCTACACGCTTTCCCAGAAAGCTCTTGCCGGATTCAGAAACAGGAAAATCGGTTTCGTTTTTCAGTTTCACCACCTTCTTTCCGACTTTTCCGCCCTTGAAAATGTCGCCATGGCCGAGTTCATCGCCACAGGAAAACTCAACCCCGCGAAAGAAAAAGCCTCGGAAATACTTGAAAAACTTGGCATCGGAAACCGCCTGCATCATCTCCCTTCGGAGCTTTCCGGCGGAGAACAACAAAGGGTAGCGATAGCACGCGCTTTAATGAACTCGCCGATGATGATCCTGGCCGATGAGCCGAGCGGCAATCTCGACAGCCGAAACAGCTCGATACTCTATGACCTGATGGCAAACCTGAGTAAAGAACATCATACTTCATTCGTTATTGTGACACATAATGAAGAATACGCTGCAACTGCGGACAGGCGTATGCGTATGGAGGATGGAGTATTGCACCCCGATTAACCAGCTATTCATGCACACCCGAAAAAACAGATACAAAACCATAGGGCCGGTACGGTTCAACCTGCCGCTGTTATTCATCCCCTCGAAAATCGGGCCGGTTGAGCTTGCTCCGTCGGTTCTGCCCCGCCACGGTTATGCCTTTATGTACGCAGCATTCATCTCTATCGGCATGATCACGTTTCTGTCCATCGGACAGACCTATATTCTCAACGTCCACCTCAATATCCCCGTTTCCGAACAAGGTGCAATAAGCGGTGACCTTGTTTTTTGGACAGAGCTTGTATCTCTGCTCCTTTTTATCCCGGCCGGCATTCTCGTGGACCGCATCGGACGCAAACAGGTCTATGTTGCAGGCTTTCTGCTTATGGCTTCCACCTATGCTCTTTATCCTTTCGCCTCATCAGTCAATGACTTGCTGTTATATCGAATCATCTATGCACTGGCAATAGTCGCCATTGCAGGTGCACTTTCAACCGTTCTGGTAGACTATCCTGCAGAACGTTCGAGAGGTAAAATGGTTGCACTTATCGGCCTGCTCAACGGACTTGGAATCGTTATTACAAACCAGTTTTTCGGCTCGCTTCCGGAAATACTGAACAGCCGGGGCATTGGAAAAATCGAGGCCGGATTCATCACTCACCTCAGTATAGCCGCTCTGGCAACAATCACCGCAATCGTTTGCGCCAT
>JAKSDB010000330.1 GCA_022360415.1 Chlorobiales bacterium | reverse complement strand
CCCTGCACTTTCCTGATTTTATCCATCAGGGACTGCAAACGGGATATGTTGCGGACATAAATCATGACCGTTCCGATAAACATCCCGTCCTTTGCATGGAGAGAAATGCTGCGAATATTGGTATCGGATTTTGAAATCACACCGGTTATCTGGTTTGTGATGCCGATCCTGTCCTCCCCGACAACCTTCAAGCCCGCGAGAAACTCGGTTTCCACTTTTCTGTTCCAGGATACGCTTGCAACCCGCTCGCTTTTAAGGAGGCTCTCGTTGCTGACATTCGAGCAGTTCTTTCTGTGGATTTTCACAAGCCCCTCTTTGGTGACGAACCCGATGATGTCATCACCCGGAACAGGCTTGCAGCACTTTGCGTAAGAGTAAGCAATGTTGGGAAGTCCCTCGATAACAACCCCATCCTTGCCGACCATCTCGTCCTCTTTCCCTTTCCTGGCCTGTTCAGCGAACGCGTCGTACCCGAACTCCTCCTGCTCGGTTTTTTCAGGTGCAAAATGAGGAGTCTCCTGGTCAGAAAGGCTTTTGATAACCTTTTCACCGTCAATCTGCTGGTTGGCAAGGGCACTGAAAAAGTCTGCGGGTGTTTTGATGCCGTATTTCCGGACCTGTTTGATAATATCGTTTTCGGTAAGCAGCTTTTTCGTTCCGGACAGCATCTTTTCCCACATGTTGCGGCCTTTTTCTATCTGGAGACGCCGCTCCTCGTTAATCGCCGAACGTATCTTCATACGAGCCCGGTGGGTTACCACAAACTTCAGCCAGTCGTCCTTGGGTTTCTGGTTTTTGGAGGTAATGATTGCTACACGGTCACCTGATTTCAGCTCTGAATTCAGCCTGACGATTTTCCCGTTCACCTTGGCTCCGATACACCCGTTGCCGATTTCGGTATGGATCGAGTATGCAAAATCGATAGGGGTCGCGCCTGAAGGCAGGGTTTTCATATCACCCTTGGGAGTAAAAATATAGATCTCGTCATGATAGAGGTTCAGCTTGAAACCTTCCATAAAGGAGGCGGCCGAATCGGCATCCTTGATCAGATCACGCGCCCATTTGAGGAAGGCGTCTATCGTGGCGTCATCTTTGGACACTTTCTCCTTGTACCGCCAGTGGGCCGCGACACCGAACTCCGCAAACTCATGCATCCTGCCTGTTCTTATCTGCACTTCGACAACCCTTCCTTTCGGCCCGAGTATAGCGGAGTGAAGCGACTGGTAGCCGTTGTGCTTGGGAATGGAAATGTAATCCTTGAAGTGCTGCGGAAGCGGTGGATATTTCTGGGTGATGAAACCATATGCAGCGAAACAGTCGGAAGTCCTTTCGGTATCGATAATTATTCTGATTCCGTACAGATCGTGTATATCCTCGAAACGCTTGTTTTTATACCGCATTTTGTTATAAATGGAATACAGATGTTTGGCCCTGCCCTCTGCCTCTACCTTGAAGCCCTGCTTATCGAGATCTTCCTTGATCGGGACAATCATTTTATCGAGGTAGGCAATACGCTGTCCCCTGCTGAGCCGCACTTTCTGCTGAATCATTGCGTACATCTCCGGGTCGATATACTTGAACGCAAGATTCTCAAGCTCTATCTTCATTTTTCCAAGACCGAAACGATGAGCGAGAGGGGCATAGATATCTCTTGTTTCCAGCGCGATTTTCAGGCGCCTGTGCTCAGGCAGCGCGTCGAGAGTCCTCATATTGTGCAGACGGTCACAGAATTTGATAAGGATAACCCTCACATCCCTTACAACTGACAGCAGCATCTTTCGGAATCCTTCCGCCTGGGTGACCTCACGATTGATCATAATCCCTGAAATCTTGGTAAGGCCTTCCACAATATCGGCAACTTCATTGCCCAGTTCCGCCGCAAGATCCTCGTAAGTGTATTCACTGTCTTCTATGACATCGTGCAGCAGGGCGGCCGCGATCGAAACGTCGTCAAGCGGGAGCTCGGTGAGCAGAATCTTTGCAACCTCTACCGGATGATAGAAAAACGGCTCTCCCGATGCGCGCTTCTCCCCCTCATGTGCCCGATAGCACATAAAAAAAGCCCTTTGAACCAGTGATTCATCGAAACTCCTGAGATTCTGGCGAGCAAGACGCAGAATCTCATGCATTCTTTCATACTGTGCTTTTTCAATCTGGGCTAACATAGACGGAACAATCGGTTTATCTGTCGTGCGCATCATGGCGCTTTATGGTGTTTTTCCACCTTTAGGGCACCTCTATTAATTTGTTGCGCACCCTGATTACTTCGTTGGTCGGTGCTCGAAATCCTCATGTACTCTCTTGTACACTGCGGTTTCTCCGCTCCGTCCGCCTTGTACTCAAGGCCCTCTCGACAATTACATAGAGGTGCCCTTTAGTAACAAGTAACGAGTGAGAAGGAAAAGGTCAAAAGGCAAAAAGCAAAAAAAGGAAGAAAAATTTCAGGTTTCCGGATTCTCTCCTCCTGCCTTCTGTTTTTTACAGTAGTCATGTATCATAGTCATTTCTCCCGACCGTCTTTCCCTCTTTCCCCGAAGCGGCACACTCCAGCCTGGTAATCTCGTCACGCAGGTAAGCTGCCTTTTCATATTCCATGCTTTCAGCCGCCTCCTGCATCTCCAGTTTCAGATCTTCGGCCATCGCGTAAAGTTCATCACAGCCAAGGGAGCCGATCAACTCTTCAAGCATTCTCTGCGGGCGCTGCTCGAGCCCCATTCTTCTTCTTCTAAACCGCTCTTCAGCGTCGGCAACACCGGTGGTGTCGAGCACCTGGTCAACCGACTTTACGATAGATGAAGGAGTGATGCCGTGCTCCACATTGTATCTTTGCTGAACAGCCCTGCGCCTTTCAGTCTCTTCAATGACAGCCCGCATGGATTCGGTTGTTCTCGCGGCGTAGAAAATCACCTTGCCCTCGACATTGCGGGCCGCACGACCTGCAATCTGCATAAGAGATTTGCTGTCTCTCAAAAAACCTTCCTTGTCCGCATCCAGAATGGCAACAAGAGACACCTCGGGAAGGTCCAGCCCCTCGCGCAGAAGGTTTACCCCGACCAGCACATCCACCTCACCTGTTCTGAGCTCTCTGAGGATCTGCATCCTTTCAAGGCTTTTTATCTCGGAATGCAGATAGCGGGACTTCAGGCCTGCTTTTCTGAAAAAATCGTGCAGATCCTCACTCATTCGCTTGGTGAGGGTCATAACCAGTGACTTGAAACCTCTTGCCGTATGCTGTCTGATCTCTTCGAGAAGATCATCAATCTGCCCATTGACCGGACGAACAACAATCTCGGGATCAAGCAGGCCGGTCGGTCTCACAAGCTGCTCGACGACTGCGCCGCCGGTTCGTCTCAGCTCATACTCACCCGGCGTGGCGCTGACACTTATCAGCTGCGGCACCATCGATTCGAACTCTTCAAAACGCAACGGGCGGTTGTCAAGAGCCGAAGGAAGCCTGAAGCCGTACTCGACGAGAATTGTTTTCCTTGAACGGTCCCCGGCGTACATGCCGCGGATCTGGGGAAAGGTGACGTGCGATTCGTCAATGATGACCAGATAATCTTCAGGAAAATAATCCAGGAGGCAATATGGTCTTTCCCCCGCTTTCCTGCCCGACAAATGGCGGGCATAGTTTTCAATTCCCGAGCAATACCCGAGCTCTCTCATCATTTCGAGATCATATCGGGTTCTCTCCTCGAGCCTTCGCGCTTCCGCAAGTTTGTCTTCGGCTCTCAAACTGTTCAAACGCTCAGCAAGCTCATTCTCGATAGCATGCATTGCCAGCTTCAGCTTTTCCTCCTCGGCAACAAACTGCCGTGCCGGATAGACAAAAGCATAATCCTGCTCCTCAAGAATTTCACCGCTTCGATAATCGAAGAGCTGCAGCCGCTCGATCTCGTTGCCGAAAAACTCTACGCGCAGAGCTGTTTCATCATGCATCGGCACAAGATCGATGACATCACCCCGAACCCTGAACCTGCCTGAAGCAAGGTCTCTGTCATCACGGACAAAATGAAGAGAAACAAGCTCTTTCAGAAAGGCATCCCTGTCTTTTTCCATGTCCCGGCGCAGCTCGACTATCTGGGATTTCCAGTCTTCCGGTGAACCGAGGCCGTAGATGCAGCTCACGGAGCTCACCACGACAACATCCCGGCGCCCGCTCAACAGCGCGCTGGTAGCTTTCAGCCTGAGCCGTTCGATCTCATCGTTAATCCGTAAATCCTTGGCGATATACTTGTCCATCGAAGGGATATAGGCCTCCGGCTGATAGAAATCATAATAGCTGATAAAATATTCTACCGCATTGCGCGGGAAAAACTGCCTGAGCTCACCGTATAACTGGGCAGCAAGCGTCTTGTTATGACTGATTACAAGGACAGGCCTGTTAACGGCGGCGATCACATTTGCCATCGTGAACGTTTTACCTGAACCGGTCACGCCAAGCAGAACCTGACATTCATCTTTCCTCAACACACCTTCAGTAAGCTGCTTTATCGCCTCGGGCTGGTCGCCTTTCGGCACATAGCCGCTTTCAATGCTGTAAACATTCCTTCCATTGCCGTTCATCGGTCCTGCCTGTTCATCCCTCACGTATAGTTTTGTTATAAATTATTCGAAAAACCTTCGCATGACTGCATAACACCTATTTAAACTATTTATAAAATTTGTTAGTTCTTTCTCAGGATTGTACCATAGATGCTATTGAAACAGGAAGATGCTGCTCAAGGGCATCTCAAGACACCAGACACAGTGTATGCGTTTTTTTTATCGCCCTTTTTTCCGCCCTGCCGCTCTCAGTAGTATCTATACCGTTTTTATTCTTTTAATCTTACTATCGTGTTTCGACATGCGCCCTGAACAACAGTATTCATTCAGTACCCTGCCCGATGATCCCCTGCATACAAGAATCTACACCCTTGACAATGGCCTGACTGTCTACATGAGCCCCCACAGGGATGAACCGAGAATATACACCTCTATCGCCGTAAGAGCCGGCAGCAAAAACGATCCTTCGGAAACCACGGGTCTTGCCCACTACCTTGAACACATGCTTTTCAAGGGCACGGACTCTATCGGTGCCCTTGATTATGAAAAGGAAAAAGTCGAGCTGCAGAAAATCATAGACCTTTACGAAGAGTACCGTTCAACCGATGACCCGGACAAAAGAGCCGATATCTACCGGCAGATCGACAGCACCTCCAATCTTGCGGCCGAGCTTACCGTTCCCAATGAATATGACAAACTGCTCAACTCGATAGGAGCACGGGGAACAAACGCATACACCTGGGTGGAACAGACCGTTTACCTGAACGATATACCCTCAAACCAGCTTGAAAAATGGCTGACCATCGAAGCGGAAAGGTTTCGCAACCCGGTCATGCGCCTCTTCCACACGGAGCTTGAGACAGTCTACGAAGAGAAAAACATGACGCTGGACAGCGACAGCCGGAAAATATGGGAAAATCTCTTTGCCGGTCTTTTCCGGACACACACCTACGGCACACAGACAACCATCGGCAAGGCGGAGCATCTCAAAAACCCTTCGATAAGCAACGTCATCGACTACTACCGCACCTGGTACGTGCCTAACAACATGGCGATCTGTATCGCCGGCGATTTTGATCCGGACAAAGCTATCAGGATGATCGACGAAAAGTTTTCGCAACTCGAACCACGTCCTGTACCTGCATTTACCCCTGCCGTGGAAGAGCCTATCACCGAGCCTGTCATCACCAGGATCAAAGGTCCCGAGGCGGAAGAATTCGTTATCGGGTTCAGGTTCGGCGGTGCCGACACACGGGACATGGATTTCCTGACCCTTATCGATAAAATTCTCTATAACCAGACCGCCGGCCTTATCGACCTCAGCCTGAACCAGGAGCAGAAAGTCCTCGATGCCGCATCCATGGTAGTGGAAATGAAGGATTATTCGGCTCATATTCTTTCGGCCAAACCCCGTGAAGGACAAAGCCTTGACGAGGTGAGACAGCTTTTGCTTGAACAGGTTGAAAAAGTCAAAAATGGAGACTTCCCCGACTGGCTGCCTGAAGCGGTCGTCAATGACCTGAAGCTCGAAGAGCTCAGAGCGCTTGAAACAAACAGGGGACGCTCAGAAGCTTTTGTCGACGCGTTTGTGCTCGGCATTGACTGGAAAAGCGTCATAGAAAAAAGAGAGAGGCTGAGCCGCATTACAAAAGAAGAAATCTCGGCTTTCGCCCGTCAACGCTACGGCAAAAACTATGTTGCGATCTACAAGGAGCACGGCAGGGACACGGAGACGCCCAAAATCAAGAAACCCCCGATAACGCCTCTGAAGGTCAATCGCGATCAAACATCCTCTTTCGCACAGAACATTCTTTCCCGAAAAACCGAAGAGATCGAGCCTGTTTTTCTTGATTTCGGGCGTGACATACATGCACAGAACATCACTCCGGACATAGAGCTTTTTTCCGTCAAAAACAGTGAAAACGACCTCTTCTCCCTCTATTACGTGTTCGATGTCGGGAGCAACCACACAAAAAAAATCGATCTGGCGCTCGATTATCTCAGCTACCTCGGAACGTCACAACTGTCGCCGGCCGAATTCAGCCAGGAAATGTACAAGATCGGCGCCAGCTTCTCTGCCTATACTGCTGACGATCACCTTTATCTGAAGCTTTCAGGCCTTCAGGAGCATTTCCCTGTCGCACTTCAGATGCTCGAAGAGCTGCTCCGCGATGCCAAACCTGATGGAGAAGCACTTGAAAAGCTGAAGGCAGGCACCCTGAAAGAACGGGCTGACAACAAGCTTTCCAAAAGAAAAATTCTTTTCGAGGCCATGCAGCATTACGGACGGTACGGTGCATCTTCTCCTTTCACCAACGTGCTTGACAATGAAGAGCTCGAAAGGATAACCCCCGAAGAGCTGCTCGCAGAGATCGACACCCTGATGCACTATCGCCACAGGATATTGTACTACGGGCCTACCAACCCAGGAAGGCTTTCTTCCGATCTTCTTGAGTCACGGCATACTGAACGCAAGCTCGTATCGCCGCCCGATGCAGAACCTTTCAGGGAAATCGAGCAGAAGGAAAATCGTGTCTATGTTGTTGATTACGACATGACACAGGCCGAAGTCCTCATGCTTTCAAGAGACAAGCTCTATGATCCGGACAAGGTTCCGCTGATTACACTTTTTAACGAGTACTACGGCGGCGGGATGTCATCGGTTGTTTTCCAGGAGCTCCGTGAAGCAAAGGCACTTGCCTATTCGGTATTCTCCGTCTATCGTATACCCAAAGACAAGGATGAACACCATTACATCTTCAGCTATATCGGGACCCAGGCGGACAAACTGCCGGAAGCGCTTGCCGGCATCAGCGGCCTGCTGGAAAACCTGCCGGAATCCCCCGCACTTTTTGCCACGGCCAAAGAAGGAATACAAAGAAAAATCCGCACGGAGAGAATTACGCGCACCAAGATCCTTTTTACAAGGGAAGAAGCCCGAAAGCTCGGTCTTGACAGTGATATACGCAAGGATATTTACGAACAGACCGGGGACTTTGACTTCGACGATATTGCAGCATTCCACCTGAAGCGGTTTGCGGATAAAAAATACACGCTTCTTGTGCTGGGAAAAAAGGAAGACCTCGACATCGAAACACTCGAAGAGTATGGAAAAGTACAGTTCCTGACTCTCGAGGAGATTTTCGGGTACTGATGCTGTCCGGTCAGAAATGTGATTTTCTGTAAATATGTGCTCCTGATAATTTGAAACGCTCGATGGAGATATTACTTTGAAACAGTCACGACATCTCCGGCCACAGTCCTGTAGTACGGAAAAAGTGCCGGAAAGAGAATAGATCAACATTCCATAATGCAACAAATCAACAGCCATGACTTCACTGCTATTTCTCGGCATAGTCCTTTTATTCATTGGTGCGACGGCCCGGTCGCTTAATCCTTCCCTGGTTCGTTTTTCCGGTCTTTTTAAAATCGGGGGAATCTTTGCGATAATCCTTGGCTTGCTGACGGCAAGCATACGAATTGTCGAACCAGGAAAGGTCGGCGTTAAAGTTCTGTTTGGAAAAGTACAGCAGGAAGTACTTGCCAGCGGCCTTAACATCATCAACCCGCTTATAAAAGTCGAGTTTTTCGATATTACCACCCAGACCTACACCATGTCCGGCACGGAAACCGAGCTCTCTCAGCTCAGTGACGCACCGATCAGGGTACTGAGCGCTGACGGTCTCGAAGTAACCATAGACATGACCGTTCTTTACCGGATCAACCCGACCCGGGCGCCTGAAATCCGTCGTGAGATCGGTCCCGGTCTTTCCTATATCGATAAGATTGTCCGTCCGACCGCCCGAACCCGAATCAGGGACAACGCCGTCATCTATAATGCCGTGGATCTTTACTCAAAAAAACGCGAGGAGTTCCAGTCGAAAATATTTGAAAGCATAAGGTCCGATTTCGAAAAACGCGGCATCGTTCTCGAGAACCTGCTTGTCCGGAATATCTCTCTTCCTCCTTCAGTAAAAGCAGCCATTGAGGCAAAAATCAATGCCGAACAGGAAGCCCAGAAAATGCAGTTTGTTCTTCAGAAAGAAACCCAGGAAGCCGAGAGAAAACGCGTAGAAGCCAAAGGGATATCCGACTACCAGCAGATACTCTCCCGCTCACTGACCGACAGACTGCTCAGATATGAACAGATAAAAGCCCTTCAGAATCTGGTCAAGTCGGAAAACTCCAAAGTAATCATTATGGGTGACGGGAAAGGCGCCTCGGTACTCATCGGGCAGTAAAGAAACGGTAAATCAGTCAGCAGTCCTCCGTCAGCAAAAACAATGGGGAGGACTGCCGACTTGGTTAATGAGAAAAAACCAGTCCGGGGCAATGAGCGCTTTATGATGTCCGTAGAAAACCGGATGGGAACACATGAAAATCCTGGATAAATACATAGCCCGGCAGTTTTTTTCAACCTATGTATTTGCCGCGATAAGTTTCACGGTTCTGTTCATTCTTGCCAATCTCATTGAAGAGATCGGCACATTCATCGACAGAGAGCTCAGCGTTGAAAAGGTTATTCTATACTACCTCAGGATGGTACCGGAAACCATATTGCTGATCTCGCCGATAAGTACGCTGCTGGCATCCCTTTATGTAACCGGCAGGATGTCGGGAGGGAGTGAACTGTCCGCCATGAAAGCCGCCGGCGTCAGCATGAAACAGTTCCTCATTCCCTTTGCCGCTGTCGCATTGCTTATAACTTTCCTGAACATCATCAATGCCGGCTGGCTCTACCCTGAAACAGCCGTAGAGAAACACCGGTTTGAAGCAGAATATTTCAACAGAAAATTTGAAACCGTATCGGGAGATAAAAATCTGCATATCCTTGAATCCCGCAACAGAATTCTTTCAATCGGCGCGCTGGACCCTGAAAAGGAAACCGGTTACAACATTTCTCTCGAAACCTTTGACGGCCCGGAACTGGTCAGTCGCATTGATGCAAAAAAAATAACCTATAACAAGACTCTTGACCGATGGCTTTTCCATGAAACCAGTACAAGGATTTTCAAAGAAAAAGAGGTGCTGTTCAGGGAAAACAGTGGAAAAGACACGCTGAAGCTCTCGATGACCGGGTCTTCCCTGAAAGAGCTCGGCATTCAGCCGGATGAAATGGATATTGTTCAGCACTTCCGGTACATCGAAGAAAAGCAAAAAGCGGGCTTTTCCAACCTCGGCAGGGTTATCGTAAAGTTTCACAGCAAAATGGCCCTGCCGTTCGCATCTCTTATCATTATCCTCATCGGCGTTCCTCTTTCGGCCCAAAAAAAACGCAGCGGCCTTGCGCTTGAATTCGGTATAAGTCTTTTTATCGGCTTCAGCTACCTTGCCATACAGAGAACAGTTGCAATAGCAGGGTACCGCTCACTGATCGACCCGGTGCTTGCCGCATGGTTGCCAAACCTGCTTTTTCTTCTGATAGGCGTACTCATCTACAAAACTGCAAACAAATAGGTCATGAAACCGTCCAGCCAACTGGTAGCCCTGATGACAGATTTCGGCCTTCAGGACCCTTATGTCGGTATGATGAAAGGGGTCATAGCAGGACTATCTCCCTTTTCCTCTATTGTAGACCTTACCCATGGCATTCAGGCACAGAACGTTTTGCAGGGCGCCCTCTACCTTGGCCTGTCCGCGCCCTACTTTCCCGACGGCACTGTTTTTGTGGCGGTCGTTGATCCCGGGGTCGGCACAAACAGAAAAGCTGTGGCCCTCGTGACGGAAAAACAGTTTTTCGTGGCCCCCGATAACGGCCTGCTCAGCTATGTTATGAAAACGCAGAAAAGCGAGGCCTGTTATTCCATAACCAACCCCTCCTTCATGCTGCCTGTTCAAAGTGCAACGTTTCACGGAAGGGATATTTTTGCCCCTGTGGCAGCACACCTTGCCAACGGCACAGACCCCGCGAATCTCGGCGATGCCATTGAGCCTGAACAATGCGTCGAGGTCGTGCTGCCGGAAAACAGCTCAACCGACGGGGGATTTTCCTGGAAAGGAGAGGTTCTTTTTACAGATGTTTACGGCAATTTGGTAACATCATTTACCGATGGTTTGCTCAACAGGGAAGGAGAACCGGCAGTGGGTATACGCATGGAGAACGGAACGGTTCTGCCGTTTCACCGGACTTACGGAGATGTCGATGAGGGAAAAGCGCTCTCATACAGGGGCAGCAGCGGGTTCCTTGAAATCGGTATAAGAAACGGCAACGCCTCCCGATCACTTGGCCTGCGCCCCGGCGACAGTATCGTGCTGCTGCTCAAACCTGAAACCTCGCAAGAGAGACACACAGAAAGACACCGCCGGTAATTTGTTACTCCCCTTGATTACTTCCTCGTCCCGACAAGGTCGGGAACGAAATCCTCATGAAGCCTTCTCGGATCCATCTTTTGCCTTTTGACCTTTTCCTTTTGCCTTTCCTGGCATGGGCACCGGCTTCTGTGAAAGCTACAGTCCGGGTGTTCGGACTCTCATGAATTATTCAGGCTAACTGCCGATATACTCCTTGAGAACTTTGCTGTACGCCGACTGGCGAAGTCTCCTGATAGCCTTTTCCTTGATCTGGCGCACCCGCTCACGGGTAAGCTTGAATTTCTCCCCGATCTCTTCGAGCGTAAGGGGATTGTCCATTCCTATACCGAAATAGGAACGGATGACATCGGCTTCACGGGGGGCGAGCACCGAAAGGGAGCGCTCTACTTCAAGGGTCAGCGAGTCACGGGTCAACCCGTGGTCCGGCTTGTGGCCGTCATTCTGCAATACATCGAGCAGGCGGTTGTCGTCCCCCTGCGCAAACGGCGCATCCACCGAAACATGGCGGCCTGCAATTTTAAGGGTATCGGCGACATCCTGGGAATCCATGTCAAGAAGGCTGGCAAGCTCTTTGGTGTTCGGGTCCCTTTCATACTCCTGTTCAAGCTGGCTGTAGGCTTTGCTGATCTTGTTGAGCGTTCCGACGCGGTTCAGGGGAAGGCGTACGATTCTTGACTGTTCGGCAAGGGCCTGCAGAATGGACTGTCTGATCCACCAGACAGCATAGGAAATGAATTTGAAACCCCTGGTTTCATCAAAACGTTTTGCCGCCTTGATGAGACCGAGATTCCCCTCATTGATAAGGTCGCCAAGTGTCAGTCCCTGGTTCTGGTACTGTTTTGCCACCGAAACAACAAAACGGAGATTTCCCTTTATAAGCTTGTCCAGAGCACGTTTCGCCCGCTTGTATTCAGGCGTATCGACAGGCATGTCATACCCCTCTTTGATCGCTCTGGTAAGCTTCACCTCATCTTCTGCCGTCAGAAGCTCGTATTTACCGATTTCCTGCAAATAGCGGTCAAGGGAAAGGCTCTCTCGATTGGTGATCTGTTTACTTATTTTCAGTTGTCTCATAGACATTCTCCATATTACGTATTATCTGAAACAAGCTGTTTTATCGGGTTATCTTGATATCGCGACAAAATAAAAAAAGTGACGACAAGGTCAATCACCCAGAACTTCAAGATTTGCCTGAAGTTTTTCAAGATTGTTTTTCGCCTCCGACAGCTTTCTCCGCTCGTCCTCGATCACATCCGCGGGAGCGTTATCGACAAAGCCCTTGTTGGCAAGTTTTTTCTGCATTCGCTTTACATAGGAAGAAACGCTGCCCAGCTCCTTTTCAAGACGGGCAATCTCTTTTTCAAACGAAATTAACCCTTCGAGGGGCATAAAAAGTTCACTGCCGTCAACGACGGAACTTGCCGAATGAGGTGGCCGCTGAAGATTCCCGCCCGATATATCGATACTACATCCGGTCATCTGTATTATAATATGGGCGTTTGCAGTGAATATTTTCCTGGCTCTCTCATCAGGCACATTGAGGACAAGACCGGCCGTCATATCATGCGGCACGCCGAATACAGCACGAAGGCTGCGTGCCTCTGAAATAACCTTTTGAACCGCCGCAAATCCGGTTTGTTTTTCGCTTATGAGGTGTATCTCTGCATCAGGCATTGCAGACCTGGCAATGCTCTCGCTGCTCTTGCGCTGAAGAATGTGATGCCATATCTCTTCGGTGATAAACGGCATGACAGGATGAAGCACCTTCAGCACACCCTCGAGAAGATACACCGCAAGAAAGACCGCATGCCGTCTTTTCAGCTCATCCTCCTCTTCGGCCAGCTCGATTTTCAGTGTCTCCAGATACCAGTCACAGTAATCACCGCGGAAAAAGTCGTAGACGATCCTGGTGATATCGTTCATCCGGAACTGCGAAAAAGCCTTGTGATACGATGCAAGCATTTCATGATAACGCCCGAGTATCCAGTTCTGAGCATCGGATAACGATTCGGTCCCGGGTGTAAAACGAGGGTAGGCAGTGTTAAACTCGTCTATTGAGCCGAACACTTTTTCACGCTGCATGAATACAAGACGTGCCGCGTTCCATATCTTGGTTGCGAAATTTCTCCCAAACTCGCATTTTTCCTCACCGAACAGCACATCCTGTCCAAGAGGCGCAATGTAAACGATAGTGAAGCGGAGCGCGTCCGTTCCATACGTATCCAT
>JAKSDB010000263.1 GCA_022360415.1 Chlorobiales bacterium | reverse complement strand
ATCTCACGGCGCTTTGAAACAGGTTGCCGTGTGCCTTATGAAAATCGCAAACGATATCCGGATGCTCGCTTCCGGTCCCCGCAGCGGTATCGGTGAGATTGTCATTCCGCCAAACGAGCCGGGATCGTCAATTATGCCTGGTAAAGTAAACCCGACGCAGGTCGAAGCGATTACCATGGTTTGTGCCCAGGTGATGGGTAACGATGTCACTGTCAGCATAGGCGGTTCAAACGGCCATTTTGAGCTGAACGTGTTCAAGCCTGTCATGATTTACAATCTGTTGCAGTCGGCGGAGCTCATCGGCGATGCCTGTATTTCTTTTGCCGAAAGATGTGTCAGCGGGATCGAGCCGAACCACCCGAGGGTAAAAGAGCACCTGGAAAACTCCCTGATGCTCGTAACGGCACTCAATCCGCATATCGGCTATTACAAGGCCGCGGAAATTGCCAAGAAAGCCCATACAGAGTGTACGACTCTGCGCGAGGCCGCGGTAGATCTCGGTCATCTGACCAGCGAGCAGTTTGACGAGTGGGTGGTGCCTGCCAAAATGACAGGGAAGGGGATCTAGGTAGTGGGTAATAGGTAATCGGGAAGGGAGCCGCAGTAGGGGCAGGCCCATGTGCCTGCCCGTGAGGAGTCAGGACCCAGGACTTCACGTGCCAGGTGAAGAAAATGGTAAGGCAGGAGTTATTTATAGGAATACCTCTTTGTTTCTCAACCTGTTATGTCTCATGATATGAAGCACATAGAGCCGAAGGATTTCATGGTTCCCGAAGGACATAAGATCTCACTCAGGAAATGGCCGACGGATATCCCGCAAGTATACTCCTCGAAAGAAGATTATAAAGATATCCTCGACGAGCATGTCGAAGAGCTGAGCGAACTGCAGCGGATCCTCTATGCCGATAACCGGTACGCGGTGCTTCTGATTTTTCAGGCAATGGACGCTGCCGGAAAAGACGGGGCAATACGTCATGTTATGTCGGGAATAAATCCCCAGGGATGTCAGGTTTACAGCTTCAAGCATCCAACTCCAGGAGAGTTGGAGCATGATTTTCTCTGGCGCACCAATTGTGCGCTTCCCGAAAGAGGGCGCATCGGTATTTTCAACCGCTCGTATTACGAAGAGGTGCTCATTGTCAGGGTACATCCCGAGATTCTCAGGGGCCGCTTTATCCCGGAGGAGTTGCTGAACGGTGAAGATTTTTGGGAAAACCGGTTCCGTTCGATTAACGATATGGAATGTCACCTGTACCATAGCGGCACAAGGATCATCAAGTTTTTTCTGCATTTGTCCTGGGAAGAGCAGCGCAAGCGTTTTCTCCAGAGAATAGACGAGCCTGAGAAAAACTGGAAGTTCAGTATTGCTGATATCGAAGAGCGCAAGTACTGGGACGACTATATGGAAGCCTATGGGGAGTGTCTCGGAAAAACAAGTACCGGAAAGGCGCCGTGGTATGTTGTTCCTGCAGATGACAAGAAAAATGCACGGCTTATCATTTCGAAAATTATTCTCGAAACGTTCAGATCTCTGGACATGTCCTACCCGGAAACTACCGACGAGCGGCGGCAGGAGCTGTTGAAAATCAGGGAGATGCTTGTGGCCGAGGACGATCAGGCCTGATCTGACAAATTATCGGATCGTAAAGGGCAGTGCTGAATTATTGAATGCAATAAGCGATATTGACTCCTTATGCAGCTAAACCTGTTGACTCGGGTGGGGGACAGCGTTGTGGCTGCAAGTATCAGAACGTTTGAAGAATTAGGTTTTGGCTGTGCAAACGGCGTTACTCCCCTTGTAACCGGAGATGGTTTTAATCGCATGTTTCCTTGCAGGCCGGTCTGTGTTTGTTGCCGGAGATAATATTCCATACATTCAAGGGTGTGTTCTTTCTACAATCTGAAAAAAATAAGGTACCCTTTAGCAGGGGTTTAATAGGGAATCACGTGAGAATCGTGAGCTGACGCGCAACTGTAAGCCCGAAGCATTGTTTTTTACGGCATTGTGTCACTGTTCCTTCAGGGAGGAACGGGAAGGCGCTGTAAAACGGGCAAGCCAGGAGACCTGTCTTGTTTTTGAGAACCATGAAGCAGCGGATTGCGATGCTTCACGGTTGCTGGCAACAACGGCATGCTTTCGCGTTTAAAGGCATCTGGCAGGATTGAGATCTCCGTTTTTCCCCTCTCATTATCCCTTCGTGCAGTACTGTTTTCCGCGTGAGTGTGTCGGTAAGGTTTATTCACACTCTAAATTCTTCATCCATGATGGAAAACAAAGCTGTGTTTGATGGCGCGAACATTGTCAAGCGTGACGGCAGGGTTGTTCGTTTCGATCAGGACAAAATCACATTTGCAATTTTCAGGGCGCTTCGGGCAGTCGGAAATCCCGACAGGCAGTACGCTCGGGTTTTGAGTAGACAGGTTGCCGAGTCCCTTGCCGGGAGGCTCTCCAAAGAGCCTCCTTCAGTTGAAGAGATTCAGGACGTTGTTGAAAAGGTACTGTTCGAGAATTCCGCTTTCGATGCAGCCAAGGCTTATATCATTTACCGCTTTCAGCATCGCAACATGCGTGAGGCAAAGGAGATCTTTGCCAATATCGATCTGGTTGACGATTACCTGCATCTCAAAGACTGGCGGGTGAAAGAAAATGCGAATCTGAGCTACTCCCTTCAGGGGCTGAATCATCATATTTCAAGCATTGTCAGCTCCCAGTACTGGCTCAATGAGATATACCCTGACGAAATTGCAGAGGCCCACAAGGAGGGGCGGATGCATATTCACGATCTTGGCTCGCTGAGTGTGTATTGTGTTGGCTGGGATATTGAAGACCTTCTGACGAGCGGTTTCCGCGGGGTAGAACAGCTGGCTACCAGCGCACCGGCAAAACATCTGCGGAGCGCACTCGGGCAGATCGTAAATTTCTTTTACACCATGCAGGGGGAAGCTGCCGGAGCGCAGGCGTTTTCCGGTTTCGATACCTGGCTGTCACCGTTTATCCGCTATGACAAAATGAGTTATACAGAGGTTAAACAATGCCTGCAGGAATTCTTTTTCAATATGAATGTGCCGACAAGGGTAGGATTTCAAACACCCTTCACCAACGTAACGCTTGATCTTGTGGTTCCGGAATCCATGAAATCCCGACAGGTTATTATCGGCGGCGTGCTGCAGGAAAACCTGTATGGAGATTTTCAGGTGGAGATGGATATGTTCAACCGGGCCTTTGCCGAGGTGATGCTCGAGGGAGATGCAAACGGCTCGGTTTTTTCTTTTCCGATTCCGACCTACAATATCACGCCGGATTTTGATTGGGAAAACCCTGTCTACAACGGCATATGGGAAATGACGGCAAAGTATGGTATTCCGTACTTCTCGAATTTCGTGAATTCGGACATGAACCCGGATGATGTGAGGAGTATGTGCTGCCGTTTGCGTCTCGACAAAAGAGAACTACTGAGCAGGGGAGGAGGCCTTTTCGGCTCCGATCCCCTGACAGGCTCGATTGGCGTGGTGACGGTTAACCTGCCGGAGCTCGGTTATCTCTCGAGCTCTGAGGCGGATTTTTTCCAGCGGCTTTCAAAAGTCATGGAGCTGGCCAAAAGCAGCCTCGAGATCAAAAGAAAGGTTATCGAGCGTCTGACTGAGCAGGGACTGTATCCTTATTCACGGTTCTATTTGCGCAACCTCTATAAGAAAAACGGCAGGTATTGGGACAATCATTTTTCCACCATAGGGCTGCTGGGAATGAACGAGTGCTGCCTCAACTTTCTTGGATCTTCCATTGGCGAGCCCGAAGGGCGATTATTCAGTCTCAGGGTTCTGGATTTCATGCGCGACCGCCTGGCCGCATTTCAGGAGGAGACAGGGCATATTTACAATCTCGAGGCGACACCGGCAGAGGGGACTTCCTATCGTCTTGCGAGAATCAACAAGGGGATGTACCCGGACATTATCATTACAGGCGGGTCTGCCGAGGACATCGAAAGAGCGGAACCTTACTATACCAATTCTTCCCAGCTTCCGGTTGACTTTACCGACGACCTTTTTGAAGCGCTGCGTCTGCAGGACGAGATGCAGATCCGCTACACGGGAGGTACCGTTTTTCACGCTTTTCTCGGTGAGAAGAACCTTCCGGCCGTGTCCGCAAGACAGCTTGTCAGGAAAATCACCTCGAATTTCCGTTTACCCTATGTTACCCTGACCCCGACGTTCAGCATCTGTCCTGCACACGGATACCTTGCCGGAGAGCACAAGGAGTGCCCTCGCTGCAAGGAAGAGGGGGGAAACAATACTTGTCTTGTTTTTTCACGCATTGTGGGTTACCTGCGACCTGTTGGGCAGTGGAATGCCGGAAAACAGGTCGAGTTCCGGGACCGCAAGCTTTACGATTGCAGTGTTGCCGGTGCTTTTGATGATCTGCCCATGGATACAGAGTCCAGGGCCGTGTCTCTCGGCGAGTGACATGAAGAACAGCTCTTTTTCCGGTTTGCAGGGAGGCCGGGATAGTGTGTCGGAATTGCCGGTTGGAGGATTTCTCAAGCAGAGCTTCAATGACTATCCGGGCAGGGTATCGGCGGTTATTTTTACTCGGGGATGTAATTTTCGTTGTGTTTACTGCCACAATCCGGAGCTGGTTTTGCCGAATAAACTTGCCCGCTCGAAACCGCTTTCCCGGGAAGAGATTTTTTCATGGCTTTCCATGAACAAAGTGCTGCTCGATGCCGTCGTTATTACCGGCGGTGAGCCGACTCTTCATGCAGGACTTCCGGAATGTATCAGGCAAATCAAGGCTTTGGGACTGGAGGTCAAACTGGACACCAACGGAACAAACCCTGAGATGCTTGAGCAGCTCATCCGGGACTCCCTTGTTGACTACGTTGCAATAGATGTCAAGACGGTTCTGGATTACCGGAAATATTTTTCACTTTGTGGCGGGTCGGTTACGCAAGAGACCGTTAAAGCTGTCCGCAGGTCACTCTGTTTGCTCCATGAGTCCGGGATGGATTCGGAGGCGCGAACCACGTTGCTGGGATCGCATCATACATGGGAAGATGTGACCGAACTTATCAGGCTGATAGAACTTCGTTTTTTCCTGCAGGAGTGTAACACGTCAAAGACACTTCAGGTTATTGCAGAAAAGGGGTTTAGCAGGAAGGAAATTGCAGAATTACTCGAAACTATAGAACCAAAAAGAAAAAATGTTTGTTTAAGATGATGTAGTGTTTGTTGTTTTTCTCCGTTCGGCCTGTCCTGTGGTGCGAGATAATCAGGGCAGGTTTTTTTATGAAAGGTGCTCAGGTTTTCCTGATCGTAACTTTATAATCCGCCGGTTTACCGAAATACATCCAGGAGCTGACAATGATGTCGGCTCCTGCGGCCGCATAATCTTCAGCGTTCCTATCGGTTATTCCTCCTGCCGCTGCAACTGCTGCCCCTTTGTTTATAAGCTTTATTTTTTCCGCCGCTTCCCGAACAGACTCGTGTGAGAGTTTGTCGAGTTGTACTATGTCCGCTCCTGCTTCGGCAACCATGATCGCATCATTCACACTTTCAACTTCCACGGCGATTTTTTTTTCGAAACTGCCGGCTTTTATGGAAGGAAGTTTGAGGCAAAAGGCTTCGAGCCCTCCAATCAGATCATAGTGATTGGAAAAAAACAAAACCGAATCGGAAAGCCCGAGCCGGTGAGGCAAGCCGCCGCCGCAGCAAAGTGCCTTGAGTGAGAGATGCTTGATGCCCGGCAGATGTTTGCGGGTCCCGTATATACCGGTATTTTTCTTTCCCCTGGAGGCGCACTCGACCATCGACCGTGTCCTGGTTGCTATAGCGGAAAAGTGTTCCAGGATGTTCTGCGAAACTTTCCATCCCATATGCAGCAATTCGGCGCTTCCCTTTGCTTTCAGGACGGTTTCCCCCGCAGCGGCTTTTTCTCCGCTTTTTACCACCGACTCGGCTTTCACGCCGAGCAGGTTGAAAATTGCCCCGACCTCTTCGCTGCCGCAAACAACGACCTGTTCTTTCGGAGCAAAAAGGATTTCAGCGTTCACTGGAGAGAGGTTGAGCAACGAGCTTGTCAGGTCGAAGTAGGGAACATCTTCCTTCAGCAGAGCCCGGACTTCGGTATCATTCAGGGTGAAATGCACGGTTGGAAAGGGTTGTTTTGTTTAAAAGATAACATAATACATTCCCTGAAAACTCATTAAGTTCCGCCAAAAAAGATGAGGAGGGTATCGGTTGCATCCCGGCAGCGTCAACAGGCAGGAAATCGATTGAAGGAGCAAAGACGCAAGAATGATACAAACTGAAAAAAAATAAGCTGATTATTCACGACTGTGCCCCAAGCCTCTGTTTTACGGCAGTTGAATGAATATCAATACGATTTTTTTTGATTCTGACGGCAGGGGATGTTGAAAAACTGAACAATCGGCGTCCACAGCCGGGGGAAAAGTAAAAAAGGCAAAGTTGCAAAAATGATGCCAACGGAAGCCATCATTCATTTAACTTATTGTTTTAATGTAAGTTATATTTTTTATCGGGATGATCTTCTTTTACTCCCGGAGGATCTTTTGCAGACATGTTCTGCAATGTTGATAAATGTTGACAAAATGTTGATAACTTGTGGGGGGTTATCAACGGAGCGCCGAAGAAGCTGTAATATTGTATATTAACGTCATTCTTTTCAAGCTCTTAATAAAAAGCCAAAAATATGCTACTGTTATGTTGGAACTGTCAAGTGAAGAGTTTTTTTGTCGGGCAGTAAACATAAAACTCGTACTGTCGGACAACGACGGTGTTCTGACCGATAGTGGAGTATATTATTCTGCGCATGGTGAAGAGCTCAAACGTTATTCGATACGCGACGGGATGGGCGTTGAGAGACTTGGGGACGTGGGGATCATGACCGGGATCATGACCGGCGAAATGTCTGAAAACCTTGTAAAACGGGCTGAGAAACTGAAAATCGATCACCTCTATCTTGGTGTCAAGGACAAGCAGCGTAAGCTCGAGCAGGTACTGATGGAAACCGGTCTTGCGCTCAACGAAATCGCTTATATGGGGGATGATGTCAATGATCTGGAGGTTATGAGTGCTGTTGCTGCTTCCGGGTTGACGGCATGTCCCGGAGATGCAACTGAATTTGTCCGTCCCGTGGTACACTATGTATGCAAGGCCCGTGGAGGGCACGGGGCTTTTCGGGAATTTGCCGAACTGCTTGTACGATTGAGGAAAGAGCAGGATAGTATTGCGGGGAAGTGAACTACAGCGGCGTTGTTCAGGGTTTGGTATATTGCCTTCCCGCTGTTAATTTTAGCCTCAATTTCAAAGAAGCAAATGCAGCGCGATTGTGCGAAAACAAATGACGGAAACCGGGAAAACAGACAAAACAGAATGAGCACCAAAAAGAAACAAAAAGTACAGGAATTCGAGTACAAGGCGGAGATGAAGCAGCTTTTGAACCTTATTGTTCACTCGCTGTACACACATCCTGAAATTTTTCTTCGGGAGTTGATTTCCAACGCTTCTGACGCGTTGAGCAAGGTTCGTTTCGATCAACTGACGGAAAACAAGACCGAAGAAGATGGTGAAGAGCTGAAAATCACCATCATGCTCGATGAGAAAGAGCGCACATTTGTGATCGAAGACAATGGTGCCGGAATGAGCGAGGAAGAGCTTATCACCAATCTCGGTACTGTTGCGAAGTCGGGGACGCTCGGATTTCTGCAGGCTTTGAAAGAAGATCAGCCTGAACAGGGGGGAATAGATGCCAATCTCATAGGACAGTTCGGCGTCGGCTTTTATTCGGTGTTTATGGTGACCGATGAGGTTACGGTCGAGACGAAAGCCGATGATTCTCCAGGCTGCATATGGCGCTCATCCGGAGAAGGAACCTACACGATCGAGAAAATCGATCGAGAAAAACAGGGAACGAAAATATCCTTTACCCTCAAAGAGGATGCAGGAGAATTTGCCGAAGCATATCGGGTGGAAACCATCATCAGGAAGTATTCCAATTTTGTCGATTTCCCTATTTACCTGGACAATAAAAGAGTCAACAGTATTACGGCCCTCTGGCAGCGGCCGAAAAGCGAGCTGAAAGAGGAAGAGATCAACGAATTCTACAAATTTATCTCGGTTGATTACCAGGAGCCGCTGGACTACCTCCATCTTTCCCTCGAAGGAGTTGTCAGTTTCAAGGCATTGCTTTTTCTTCCGAAAGAGGCTCCGATGGATATGCTCTACCAGCAGGGAGCGCTTGAAAATCACGGTCCGCAGCTTTACGTCAGAAAGGTGATGATACAGCATGAGTGCAAGGAACTGCTGCCCGAGTACCTCCGTTTTGTCAAGGGTGTTGTCGAAACCGAAGACCTGCCTCTCAATGTGTCGCGTGAGGTTGTTCAAAACAGCCCGGTAATGGCGAAAATCCGCCAGATCCTCACGACAAAAATTATAGGATGGTTCGAGTCTCTTGCAGAGGATCATCCTGAAAAATTCCGGCAGTTTTACAAGGCGTTCGGTCCGGTCGTGAAAATCGGCCTCAACACGGACTTTACGAACCGCGAAAAGCTTATCGAGCTTCTGCGTTTTGAGAGCACTGCAACCGGTGAGGGTGAATTCACAACCCTTCGGGAGTATGTTGACAGGATGGCTGAGGACCAGAAGGAGATTTATTATCTTTCGGGCGATAACCGGCAGCAGATGCTTTCGAATCCCAATCTGGAATATTTCCGCAAAAAGGGTATCGAGGTACTGCTTCTGGTTGATCCCATCGACGTTTTTGTTATTCCATCGATCAGTGAATATGACAAAAAGCCTCTGAAATCTATCGAGAAAGCGGATATCGATATCAAGCCGGAAGAGGGGGAAGAAAAAGACGCGCTCAGCAAAAACATGATCGAGCCCGTTCTCAGGATTTTCAAGGAAACTCTTGGGGATAGGATCGAGGATGTTGTCGAATCCCAGCGGCTGGTGAGTTCTCCGGTTACACTTGTAGGCGGAAAAGACACCATGGACCCGCAGATCGAAAAAATGCTGAGAATGATGAAACAATCGGATGCTGCCGGTAAAAAAGTCCTCGAGGTCAATCCGTCCCACCCGATTATTAAAAATCTTGCGGGGCTTTGTATGCTTGACGAAAGCCACCCGGTCATCCGTAAAACAATGAGCCAGCTTTTTGAAGGGGCTCTCCTGCTTGAGGGCAGTCTTGAAAGTACTGCGGAATTTGTCTCGAGAATGAATGACATTATCGAGGCCGCCACGAAGCAGGCAAAAACCTGAACCGTTTTTCTTTAAAGCGATAAGCAATCAAGGAAAGTGAAAAACCTGAATGATATCAAGCCCGGTCACATTCTGGCACTTCAGAAAAATGAGTTGACCGAACATTATATCTACAAAAAACTTGCCGCGGGCATCAGCGGAGTGAAAAACCGGAGAGTGCTGTCCCAGATAGCGGACGATGAACTGCGCCATTATAATGTGTGGAAGGTGTATACCAGGCAGGATGTCAAGCCGAGCAGGATAAAGATATGGTTTTTCACGCTGATCTGCACTCTGTTCGGTTTGACGTTCGGGATAAAGCTGATGGAAAAAGCTGAAAAAAACGCAGGGGATGTTTACAGTCACCTGCCTTCCTCGATCAAGGAGCTTCAAGGAATCGTCAGTGACGAAGAGGAGCATGAACAGGCCCTGATCGGCCTTCTTGAAGAGGATCGCATCAAATATACCGGCTCTATTGTGCTTGGCCTGAATGATGCTCTGGTTGAGCTCATGGGTGTACTTGCAGGCCTGACTTTCGCACTTCAGGATTCCCGCTACGTTGCCCTTACGGGTATCATCACCGGCTTTGCTGCCGCCCTGTCCATGGCTGCATCGGAATATCTTTCCACGAAAGCCGAGCCGGGAGCGAAAAATCCTTTCAAGGCAGCTTTTTACACCGGAACAGCATATATCGTGACAGTAGTTGTGCTCATTACGCCTTACCTTCTCATACCTTCTCTCTATGCTGCGCTCGGAACTGCGTTCGGGGTATCGATCTGCATCATTGCGTTTTTTAATTTTTATGTTTCAGTGGCAAAAGACCTGCCGTTTAAAAACAGGTTTATGGAGATGGTTGCCTTGAGCTTTGGTGTCGCAACACTCAGTTTTCTTGCAGGTATGGCCTTGAGGGTGGTGTTTGGTATTGAACCCTGAGCTAACCAGACCTTTTCTTGCGTACGCGCCGTAGTATCTCCATGATACCCGACTCTCTTGCCGAAGGTGATGAGGTGTCAATAGTGAGCGTGATGCTTTGTTCCCGGACGGATAATGGTAAAAAATGCCTGATCTGCCGTCGAAGCACGGCAATATCCGCTTCAGATGCATCCTTCCCTTTCAGCTGCCTTTTTCTGACCCGCTCTTCAAGAAGCTTTTCCGGAGCCTTGCAATAGAGGATAACAACAGGAAATCCCCATTGTTTGCCAAGGCTGATGAAGAGTCTTCTTTCCTTTTCCAGCAAAAAGGTTGCATCGACGATAACCGGGTGGCTGCTTTCAAGGCACAACGCCGCGATCTCATGGAGCCGTGCATAGGTCAGTTCCGTCCCCTTGGCGGAATACATTTTTCTGCTGAGTTCCGGGCTGCTTTTTTCAAACTGTCCGAGCCCGAAAATCCTTTTTCTTTCTATATCAGAGCGGATATGTACGGCGGGTATTCGTAAAGCAAGCTCCCGCGCAACCGTTGTTTTGCCGCTCCCGGAAACGCCGCAGGTGAGAATCAGCCCGACAGGCCTTGGAGCGGTATAGGATAGAGCGGTAGAAATGTACGAGCGGTGTTCCTCAAGCGTCCGTTGCTTTTCGCGCCGGTCTTTCTCCTGAAGATGGCGTATGGCGGTTACTTTTGCTCGTACCATAGCCCTGTAGGTTTTGTAAAACCTGAGAAGCGGCAGACCTTCATAATCGCCGGTAAGCGAAAAATAGTCGTTAAGAAACCTCCATGCGTGCCCGGGATGGCCGCTGTGCTCAAGGTCCATGACAAGAAATGCGATCTCACTGATGACGTCGATAGTGCTCAGATACGGATTGAATTCGATACAGTCGAAAATCATTACCCTGTTTTTCCAGAGCACCATGTTTCCCGTATGCATGTCACCATGACACTCCCTGATTGCTCCGTTGGTCTTTCGCGATAAGAAGCCCGGCATAAGCCGACTGTGCTCGGATTCTGTCCATTCTTTCAGCTTTTCAAGCTGTTTTTGTTCCTTCGGGTCCCTGTTAAGCCGTTTTGCTTCAGTGAAATTGTCCCGAACGGGCTTGATAAGGATCTCGGGACGGCCAAATGGAGAGTCAATCGGGGCAACGGGAGCGGATTGGTGAAACGCGGCGACAATCCGGCTTATCTGGTTTATCTGTTCCATGGTCAGTCTGCCCTGTTTAAGGAGGGTGTCGAGCTCAAGGCTCCGGTCGAACTGAACCATTTTTACAGCATAGTCGATGACTTTTCCCTTGCCCCCGACAACGATTGTCCCTGACTCCTTTGTAACAGGAACGACATCGAGATAAAGGTTGCCGCAAAGTTTTCTGTTGCGGCGCAGCTCCTCACGACAGAAGTGCTCACGCTTTTCAAGGGTGGAAAAATCAAGGAATCCCAGGTTGACCGCCTTTTTGACCTTGTAAGCAAAGAGCCCCGTCAGAAAAACCAGAGAAATGTGTGTTTCGACGACAACAACATCCTCTACAGGATGCGTGTACGCCAGTGGGCTTTGAAGAGCTTGTCCGAGAGTATCCATATTCTTCCGGAACGCCTTTCAGGGGTTAGCAAACGGCCTCTCTTTTTTATCAACTTGAATCGCCTTCAACTGGTTTAATCATAAAAATTATTGTAAATTCAGGGCTTATTAAAATAACAAAATGCGCAGCTCGTATGATACAGTTGTCAAAAATTTTGTGCCCTACCGATTATTCGAAGACATCAGACAAGGCTGTTCGTTACGCGATCGAGCTTGGCAGGAAAGTCGGGGCTCATGTGCGTTTCCTTCATATCATGCAGCCGGAAAATATAGCCGAGAAGACAGCATACAGTTACGGGGTTTCAAAAAAAGGCGGGAAAGCGGATGTGGTTTCCGAAGAGTTCCGCAAGCTGCTGATGGAAGAGAAGAAAAAAGGACTTTCAGCCGATATTCTGATCCTCAGGGGCAATCCTTACGATGAAATTATCGAGCAAAGCAACGTCTGGGGGACCGACCTTCTGGTCATGGGTTCCCACGGCAGAACCGGTCTGACCCGCATTTTGATGGGAAGTGTCGCAGAAGCGGTGTTTCATGCCGTCGATATTCCGGTACTGCTCGTCAAACAGAACGCCGCTGACAAGGCGATAAAAGATTATTCCTGAATGCAGGCATTTATACGTTAAGAACAATAGTATCCCAAACTTCAACGTCTCCTTTTATGATTACCGACGGTTTGATTCTGATGGTTGTAGGAATGGTGGTGGTTTTTCTTTTCCTGCTGCTGTTGAATTTTTTGATATCAGGATTGTCTTTGCTTCTGAAGGATCATGCTTTGCTTGAAGAGAAACAGCTCCTTGAGGCAGAGGCTGCGAAAAGGAAGAAAAAGAATTCAAAAAAAACAGGTTCCCTGCCTGTGGCGGCAGGAGGAGAGGATCTTGGCAGGATGACAGCGGTTATCTCCGCGGCGGTTCACGCTCACAGAAACCGCTGAATAACTAACAGTAACTAACCATGATAACAAAGTAAAGGCCCATGAAAAAGATAAAGTTTATGGATGTGTCCTTTCGTGACGGGTTTCAGTCCTGTTACGGAGCAAGGGTAAAAACTGACGATTTTCTGCCGGTACTTCAGGCAGCCGTTGATGCGGGTACGGATAACTTTGAAATCGGAGGGGGAGCCCGTTTCCAGAGCTTGTATTTCTATTGCCAGGAGGACGCATTTGATATGATGGATGCCGCCAGAAAAGTTGTCGGACCGGATATCAATCTGCAGACTCTCGCACGCGGCGCCAACGTAGTCGGTCTCGTCTCTCAGTCGAGGGACATTATCGATCTGCACGCGCGCATGTTTAAAAAGCACGGGATCAGCACTATCAGGAACTTCGATGCCCTTATGGATGTGCGCAACCTTGCCTATTCCGGCCAGTGTATCCATAACGCCGGCTTAAAGCATCAAGTTGTTATCGCGCTGATGGGGCTTCCTCCGGGCCTGAACGAGAGCTACTGTCATACACCGCAGTTTTATCTCGACAAGCTCAAGGAGATTATCGATGCCGGAGTTCCTTTTGACAGCGTAGCGTTCAAAGATGCGTCCGGCACAACCACTCCTACCGTGGTTTACGAATCGATCAAAGGGGCACGGAAAATGCTTCCGGAGGATACTGTCATCGAGTTCCATACTCATGATACCGCAGGGATGGGGGTTGCCTGCAACTTTGCAGCTATCGAGGCAGGAGCGGACATTATCGATCTTGCCATGGCTCCTGTAAGCGGAGGTACGGCGCAGGTTGACATACTGACCATGTGGCACAGGCTTCGAGGGACCGATTACACGCTGGACATCGACCACGAGAAGATCATCGAAGTTGAAGCGATGTTTATCGACCATATGGACAAGTATTATATGCCTCCCGAAGCTAAAGAAGTCAATCCTCTGATCCCGTTCTCTCCCATGCCGGGCGGTGCTCTGACTGCCAACACGCAGATGATGCGCGACAACAACTCGCTGCATCTTTTTCCCGAGGTTATCAGGAACATGCGTGAAGTTGTCGCAAAAGGCGGTTTCGGGTCTTCTGTTACCCCGGTTTCCCAGTTCTATTTCCAGCAGGCTTTTGCCAATACCGTTCAGGGTAAATGGAAGAAAATTACTGAAAGTTACGGGAAAATGGTGCTTGGCTATTTCGGCAAGTGTCCGGCCGACCCGGATCCTGAAATTGTCAAACTCGCCGCCGAGCAGCTCGGGCTTGAGCCGACAACCGAAGATGTCCATGACATCAACGACCGGAACCCGGAACTGGGTATCGAGTATAACAAGAAGATTCTTGAAAAAGAGGGGCTCCCTGTTACAGACGAGAACATTTTCATTTCCGCTACCTGCGGTGCCAAGGGAATCGCTTTCCTCAAAGGAGATGCTCCGCTGGGTATTCGTTACAAGAAAGATGTGGAGGCAGAGGCGGCAGCAAAAGCTGCGCCGAAAGCGGTCGAAAAAACACAAGCTCCTGTCGGGAAACCGGCATCTTCTTCAGGCAACTATACTATTACGGTTGATGGTAAGGCATACAATGTCACGGTTGCGGAGGGAACAGGAGCCGTTCAGGCTGTTGCCCCTGCTGCCGCTGCACCTGCGGCTCCTGCCGCTACGGAGACCCAGGGCGAAGGAATACCGGTTGAGGCCGCTATGCCGGGCAGTGTTGTCGCGATAGAGGTCGAGGTCGGGGACAGCGTCAATGAAGGTGACGATGTCCTTATCATCGAGGCCATGAAGATGGAGTCGCCGGTAAAAGCACCGAAATCCGGCAAGGTTATTTCCATCGAGGTTTCGTCAGGCGATACGGTTGCCACGGGTGATGTACTCATGTATATCGCATAACCCGGAAGAGAGAACCGGCGTGAAAAAGACTGTTTCTTTCAGGGGGCAGGCAAAATATCAATGATAAAATGGCGCCTCTATGAATCGCCGCAACAGATTGATAGAGGTGTCGATAACTGATTAACTTAACGGTTTACCAAGATATACATTTATGCGTACGTTCATTCTTGTGCTGCTGTCGATACTGTTTCTTGGCACAACGGCGCGGGCCGAGGGTTTCTTTAGCGAAAGTGACGATGGTGTTGTAGCGCTTCAGGCTCCGGGAGATCTTGAGCTGATACAGGTTCCTGTCAGGAACAGCCGTGTCCTTCGGGTTGGCGACGAGGTGCATGTCGGCGATTTTCTCGGATTGTTTGCCGATGAAAAGCACAACAAGACAACAATCTCTTCCGGGGTGACAGGGCGTTTGATCTATATTCATCCGGAGTTTTACTCCAAGTATACCCATATCCCCGAGGGAACGGTTCTTCTCCGTATAGAAAAACAGTCGCTGCTTGCCAGTACGAAAGGAGCGAAAAGCGATGCCGAAAGTCTTTCCATGCAGAAGGTTTTCGGGAATCTTGTTCAAAGCACGGGCATCTATGCGCTTATCAATGACAACAGTCTTAACTGGACGGAGGGTTTCGGCCGTTTGCTCATGATCACTGTAGGCGCTCTGCTCATTTATCTGGGGATTGCCAAAAAATTCGAACCGCTGCTCCTTATCCCTATCGGTGTGGGTGCGGTCCTCTCAAACATACCGCTGGCCTACATTAACGACGAAGGCGGTGTTCTGCGCTATGTGTACGATGTGGGAATCGAGACAGGCGTGTTCCCGCTGATTATTTTTATGGGTGTCGGAGCTATGACCGATTTCGGTCCGATGATTGCCAACCCAAAAACCGCACTTCTTGGTGCCGCGGCTCAGTTCGGTATTTTTTCGACGCTTATCGGCGCGCTTCTGCTTTCACAGTATGTGCCGGGGATCGAGTTTTCAATGAAAGACGCGGCTTCCATCGGCATCATCGGCGGCGCAGACGGCCCGACATCGATTTTTCTTGCATCGCGGCTCAGTCCGCAGCTTCTCGGCAGTATTGCCGTGGCGGCGTATTCATATATGGCGCTGGTGCCTATCATTCAGCCTCCTCTCATGAAGCTGTTTACCAGCAAAGCCGAACGAGCGATCAAGATGAGCCAGCTTCGTTATGTGTCGAAACGTGAAAAAATTCTTTTTCCGGTAATCGTCATCATTCTTTGTGGATTGCTTCTTCCCTCGGCGGCGCCGCTTATCGGTTTTCTCATGTTCGGCAACCTCATGAAGGAGTGCGGTGTCGTTGATCGCCTGAGCGATACCACACAGAACGCCTTGATCAACATCGTGACGATTTTTCTCGGTCTCGGAGTCGGCAGCAAGCTGTCCGCCGAAAAGTTCCTTAACCTTGAAACGCTCGGCATCATTGTGCTGGGACTTATTGCTTTTTCCTTTGGCACATCGGCCGGTGTTATCATGGCCAAGATCATGAACCTTTTCCTCAAAAAGAAGATCAATCCTCTGATCGGTTCGGCAGGGGTTTCGGCTGTTCCGATGGCTGCGCGTGTATCGAACAAGGTGGGTCTCGAATCCGACCCGCATAACTTTCTTCTCATGCACGCCATGGGGCCGAACGTTGCCGGAGTCATCGGTTCCGCGGTTGCGGCTGGAATTCTGTTATCGGTGTTCCTGTAATGACAGGCAAAGCATTGTACTGAAAAAGGCAGGGTTGGAGGACCCTGCCTTTTCTTTTTCAAATCAAGCTCTCAAGCTATCTGGCTAACCGGCCGTTTTCACTTTTTCAGTATGATTTCACAATCCGGGTGCAGCTCGAGGAACTGCTCGAGCTCTTCGTTGAGTACCTGCCCAGCTGAAAGCTCTATCTTCTCGAGGTATTCAAGATGCATCAGCGGT
>JAKSDB010000057.1 GCA_022360415.1 Chlorobiales bacterium | reverse complement strand
TGCTGAATATCATAGGCGGGCTCGATGTTCCTTCGCAAGGACAGCTTTATTTTCGCGGAAAAGAGATGACCGTTGCGGCAGAGGATGATCTGACCGCTTACCGAAGAGAGTCCGTCGGTTTTGTGTTCCAGTTCTATAACCTTATTTCCAGCCTCACTGCGCTCGAGAACGTCCAGCTCGTCACGGAAATATCCGAAAATCCCATGCCCGCTTCAGAAGCATTGAAACTTGTCAGTCTTTCTGATCGCATGAACCACTTTCCTTCGCAGCTCTCGGGAGGTGAGCAGCAGCGTGTCGCTATAGCACGGGCCGTAGCAAAACGTCCGGAATTGCTGCTCTGCGATGAGCCTACCGGCGCGCTCGATTACGAGACCGGTAAGCTTGTTCTGGAAGTGATTCGCAAGGTAAATGCGGAACTGGGTACGACAACGCTCGTTATTACGCACAATGTTTCCATTGCTTCAATGGCTGACAGGGTGATTCATATGCGGAGCGGTGAAATAACGGAAATCGAGCGTAACGAGCGCAAGCTGTCTCCTTCGGAGCTGAGCTGGTAGAAAATTGTGAAAAAACTCAACAGAAAATTGCAGCGCGAGCTGATGCGCATGAAAGGCCAGATGCTGGCGGTTGCCGCGGTTGTTGCCTGCGGCATCTCGGTCTTTGTCTCAATGAGCAGCGTTGAGTTCTCACTGCGCTCCACCAAAGAGAGATATTACAGTGACTACCGTTTTGCCGATGTTTTCATGCAGGCAAAACGCGCGCCTGAAACCATGCTTGAAAATGTAAGGAAGATCCAAGGGGTGGCCGCCGTCAGGTCACGCATCATTGCTGACGTTACACTTGATGTGCCGGGCCTGAACGAGCCGGCAAGCGGAAGGCTGGTTTCGATGCCCGACAGGAAAATGCCGGTTCTCAATGACGTTTTTCTGCGCGAGGGCAGGTATATCGAAGCAGGGCACCCTGAAGAGATTATCGCAAGTGAAACGTTTATGAAGGCAAACGGTCTTAAAATCGGTGATCATGTGGGAGCGGTGATCAACGGACGTTGGAAGGAGCTGGTGATCGTCGGCATGGGACTTTCCCCGGAGTATATTTATGAGGTACAGCCCGGAGCGTTTTTTCCGGATAACCGCCGGTTCGGTGTGTTCTGGATGAGCCGTGATGCATTGGAAGCGGCGCTGGACATGACAGGAGCATTCAATGATCTTTCCCTTACTCTTGCTCATGGAGCATCAGAAAAGGATGTCATTCAGAGATTGGACGAGATGTTCAGGCGATACGGCTCTCTCGGTGCATATGGGCGGAGCGAACAGCTCTCCGACCGATTCATAACCGACGAGATCAAGCAGGTGGGCATCCAGATTACCGTGTTGCCGGCCATTTTTCTTGCAGTCGCCGTATTTCTGCTCAATATCGTCCTGAAGAGGCTTGTCAGTACGCAAAGGGATCAGATAGCCGTGATGAAAGCCATGGGGTATACCAATGAAGAAGTCGGACTGCACTACCTCGGCTTTGCCATGGTTCCGGTTGCTATAGGCGCCGTAGCCGGTACGGCGCTCGGTGCCTGGCTGGGTTTGGGGTTGACAAAAGTGTATGAAGGTTTCTATAATTTTGCCGAGCTGATCTACTATTTCCGGTTCGAGGAGGTTGCCCTGTCGATTCTGCTCAGCGCCGGAGCGGCACTTGTCGGTGCTCTGAGCGCTGTAAAGCAAGCGGTTTCACTGCCTCCGGCAGAAGCAATGCGCCCCGAAGCGCC
>JAKSDB010000334.1 GCA_022360415.1 Chlorobiales bacterium | reverse complement strand
CAGGGTACCTGTCTTCAAGAAAAGACTTGATGTCGCCGGTGAGCTCGCTGACGGTAAAAACCTGTTCTGGCATAAGCAGTTGTTGGAAAGAAGGTGCCTGATATTCTAACCGGCAAGTTAGGTATTTCCATTGAATGGTTTTAGTATATTCTGAACTGTGGAGGCTTTTCGGATGAATGAATCCGCAAGCCGGGGTTTCAAGATGCTTCTCGTACCCGGCGAAGCGTTACTCGTGACCGTAATCGGAAATATCGAGTTGATAGGAGGACGAACCGGGTATGTCTGTAACGGGGTTGACAGTAAGGTAGCAGTAAAATAATCGTTTCCTGTATGAAACAAGAACGTTGTGTCGCGCGTCTGGAAAAGAAGGTTTCTCTGAACAGACAGCATACTATACAATTACTCAACGCCATTGTTGCCGGATTTGTAGAAGAGCTTATTCAGCGGGGAGAGGTGTCTGTCAAGGGGCTCGGTTGTTTCAGGGTAGTGTATGTCCCGTTCAGCAGGAAAAAGCAGGACAATTTCATACAAGCGTTGCCTCCACGGAAAAAGATGGTTTTTCAGACCAGGCCGGTGGCCGATAACGGTGCCCTGCGCATTATAAAGAACAAAACCGGACTTACAGGGGCGGAGGCGGAGACTTTTTACAGGGTTCTGTTCGGTTACTTCCGGGAAAGCCTCGCAAAAAAGCGCGACCTTTTTCTTGAAGGACTGGGATCGTTTACGGAGGTTGAGGGGAGATACATTTTTGTTCCCGACAAGGTTCTCCAGGAGATCGTCAATAACGGTTTTGAACACCTGTCTGTGTTTGAAGTGCCAATTCAACAACCATGAAAACAAACAGCTGCGCAAATCTTCACCCCCAGTCCATGTGCCCTGCTTTCGGAGGCTTGCGGGTTCTTACCAGGATCGAGGGGGCAAGGGTCTGTCTTGTCGCGGATCAGGGCTGCCTTTATGGCCTGACCTTTGTCTCGCACTTTTATGCCGCACGAAGATCAATTGTCGCGCCTGAGCTGATGAACGTACAGATTTCCGGCGGCACCATGATCGATGATCTACGGGCCACTATCGAACAGATCGCCGAAGACCCGGCAGTGACATGTATTCCGGTTGTCAGTACCTGTGTTGCCGAGACGGCGGGGATTGCAGAAGAACTGCTGCCGGATAAAGCCGGAAATGCTTTCGTACAGCTTGTACGATTACCTGCGTTCCAGATCAAGTCCCATCCTGAAGCAAAAGATGTTGCGGTTTCGACGCTGCTCGGCCGGTTTGGTGATTTTGGTGCACCGAAAAGAAAACGATCGCTGCTTGTCGTCGGTGAGATTTTTCCGGTTGACGCCATGGCGATAGGCAGTGTCCTGCAGCGAATAGGTGTCGAGTCGGTTATTGCCTTGCCCGGGGCGGATCTGGAGGATTATATGGAGGCCGGAAAGGCGGAGGCCTGCGCGATTCTCCATCCTTTTTATGAAAAGACGGCATCCCTGCTTGAAAAGAAAGGAGTGCGGATCATTTCCGGAAATCCTGTCGGTGCGGGGGCGACCGCCGAATGGATCGAGAGAGTCGGTCAGGCACTCGATCTCGATATGGAGGTGGTTCGCCGGGTTGTCACGGAAGAAAAAGAAAAAGCGGCCGCGGTTATTGAAAAGTACGGTAACCTTTCCGGAAAGGTTATCGTTGCAGGCTACGAGGGAAACGAGCTGCCCATTGTCAGGCTGCTGCTTGAAGCAGGGCTCGATGTGCCCTACGCATCCACCTCGATCGCGCAAACGGCCCTTGGGGAGGAGGACCACCAGCTTCTTTCCATGCTCGGGACCGAGATCAGGTACCGAAAATATCTGGAAGAGGATATGAAGGCTGTCGTAAAGTATGAGCCGGACCTTGTCATCGGCACTACATCACTCGACAGTTTTGCGAAAGAACGAGGCATCCCGGCAATCTACTATACCAACAATATCTCTTCCAGGCCCGTTTTCTTTGCAGCGGGCGCCGGAACGGTACTTGGAATGGTTGCGGGTCTCTTGGGAAGAAAGGATGTGTTCAGGAAAATGAAGGAGTACTTTACTACACTTCCATAATCTCTTTTTCCTTCTGGGCGATCAGGTCGTTGATCTGCTTTTCGTATTTGTGGACGAGGTCGTCGGCTTCTTTTTTGCTTCGGTTCTTCTCGTCCTCGCTGATCTCCTTGTCTTTTTCGAGCTTGTCAACGCCGTGCAGTATTTCCCTGCGGAGGTTGCGGAGTGCAATCTTTGCGTCTTCCCCATACTTCTTGGTAAGTTTTACATACTCCTTGCGCCGCTCTTCCGTAAGGGGAGGGATGCTTACCCTGATACTCTGTCCTTCCGCTGCCGGGTTGAGTCCAAGATTTGCGTCCCTGATGGCTTTTTCCACAGGAGCAACCATTGATTTATCCCACACCTGGACCATGAGCGTATGAGCATCCTGGACACCGACGTT
>JAKSDB010000108.1 GCA_022360415.1 Chlorobiales bacterium | reverse complement strand
GTGAGGAAATAATCGCACTATAAATGCATTATAACAGATCGTTTTTAATAAACTTACTGTCATTGAGCATTTGCTGAAACGCTCAGTTTAGGTGTATATTATCACCCGCTGGAAAACAAGAAAATCCCCTGAAAATTTGATTATGAGCAGAGAACTCGATACAGCAGTAAAAGCGGCAAAAAAGGCCGGGGCCATAGCCCTGCATAAGTTCGGCTCGCTCGACCAGGTGGAGATACACCCCAAGGAGTACAAGGATTTTGTGACGGAAGTTGACAGTGCCTGTGAACAAAGCATCGCCTCGGCAATTCAGCGCGCGTTCCCTGAAGACAGCATGCTCTGTGAAGAAGGCTGTGTCGCCAACGGAACATCCGGCAGGAAGTGGATTGTCGATCCGCTTGACGGCACCCTGAATTTCATTCACTCCTTTCCCGTCTTTTCAATCAGCATTGCGCTTTGCGACGCCCGTAACGACCTTGTTACCGCTGTCGTTTATCAACCGGTTCTCGATGAGCTTTTTACCGCAGAAAAAGGAAACGGCGCCTATCTCAACGGAAATCGTATTCATGTATCGAAGCGAAACGATCCGGAGCACTTTCTGATAGCTACCGGCATACCCTTCAGGGAATACCACTACCTCGATTCATACGTTTCGATGCTCAAGGACGTCATCCATGACTCAGCCGGGATCCGCAGGGCCGGGTCGGCTGCGATCGATCTTGCTTATACCGCCTGTGGCCGTTTTGACGCTTTCTGGGAATACAAGCTTTTTCCCTGGGACTACTCCGCGGGAGTGCTGCTTGTACGGGAAGCCGGCGGTATCGTGACCAACTTCAGCGGCGACAGGGACGTCAGCACACATCACAGCATCATTGCCGGCAGTCCGCTCACCCATCCCCTACTCCTTGAAAAAGCCAAAAGGCATTTTCAGGAACACCTGCAAACCGGAGAAGTCTGAATTCAGAAGCCTGAAGCCTGAACTCATTCCCTTTTCTGTCATTCCCGTGCTTGACACGGGAATTCATGAATAATCCCGCACATCACTATGGATGCCGCCCCGTGTAATATTCGTTATTACACGGGGCGGCATGACTGTAGAGCCATTGAGCCATCTCGCCATCCAGTTCCCAAGCCATCATGCCGGAATATTTGAATGGTTGAACAGCTTTATTATCTTACGGGGGTCATTCGGGCACCTGAAAGAATAACACCATCAGGTTGCCCGTTTTTCGGCGTTGTAAGTTGTAACTCGTCCATATATATCCGGCTCGATCTTTCAGCCGGAGTAACAGTCAGGAAATGCTCATACATCAGAGAACTCTGGAGAAAGAAATTGCCCTTCAAGGCACTGGCCTGCACACAGGCCAGGAATGCATGATAACTTTTAAACCGGCACCGGCAAACTACGGCTACCGTTTTGTAAGGACCGATATTGAAAGCTGTCCCGAAATCCCTGCCGTCATAGATAATGTTGTAGATGTCAACCGCGGTACGACCATTGAACTTGAAGGCAACAAGATTTACACAACCGAGCATGTGCTCGCTGCCCTTTACGGATTACAGATAGACAACTGCTTCATAGAAATGAACGGTCCGGAACCACCCGTCATGGATGGCAGCTCGATACACTTTGCCGAAGCCCTTGTTTCGGCAGGCCTCGTCGAACAGGAAGAACCGAAAAACTATCTGGTCATCGATGAAACGATCGAGTTCCACGATCCCGACAAGAACGTCGATATCGTCGCCCTGCCTCTTGACGGTTTCAGAGCAACCGTGATGGTTGATTATAAAAACCCTGCCCTGGGCTCTCAGCACTCGGGCCTTTTTGACCTGGAAAAAGAATTCCTGAGCGATTTCGCCCCGTGCCGTACCTTTTGTTTCCTGAGCGAGGTGGAAATACTTGCGAACACAGGGATTATCAAAGGCGGAGACCTCGATAATGCAATTGTTATCGTAGATAAAAAACTCTCTGAAACCGAACTGGACATTCTCGCTGAAAAAATCGGCATAGACAGCTCCCAGCTTGCACTCGGAAAAAACGGCATACTCAACAACCGTAAACTGCGTTTCAAGAACGAGCCGGCTCGCCACAAACTGCTTGACCTCATCGGTGATATCGCGCTGCTCGGTATGCCGCTCAAGGCACAGGTGCTCGCCGCCCGGCCCGGACACGCCTCAAATGTCGAGTTTGTCAAACAGTTGAAAAAATACGCCGACAGGAACCAACTTGCCAGCAAGTTCCAACACGAAAAAAAATCCGGCGTTATTTTCGACAACGCCGCCATTCAGAAAATCCTGCCCCACCGTTATCCGTTTCTTCTGATCGACAAGATTGTCGAGTTCAAGCTGGATGAAAAAATCGTATCGGTCAAAAACGTGACAACAAACGAGGAGTTTTTCCAGGGACATTTTCCAGGGAACCCTATCATGCCGGGCGTGCTCATTGTTGAGGCAATGGCGCAGACCGGAGGTATTATGATGCTGAACGGTAACGCCAATATCAATAACATGCAGGTTTATTTCATGGGAATCGATAAAGCAAGGTTCCGCAAGCCTGTCGTTCCGGGAGACACACTGGTTATCGAAGCAGTCATGAAAAGCCGGAGGCGCAATGTCTGCCAGTTCGACGCGAAAGCTTATGTCCTCGGAGACCTTGTCTGCGAAGCATCACTCATGGCTACTGTCATGGAAAAAAGCGACTGAGAACGTCGTAATCCGTGGGCGGCACCAGGAAAACCTCTATCAAGCTCCAAGACCGGGCTCCTGCCTTTTCTGAATACGGTAGAACCGCATTGCATACTGTAGAAAGGAAACAAGCAGCATGACAACGGAGAGATACATAAAAGTCTCCTTGACAGGATATTGCTCAAAGAATGGATGCGGCCACACCATGCTGAAAAACATAATGGAGACAAAGCCAACCGCCCATTTCCCCGGCCAAAGAGATGTGGTGATAACCTGATGATGGTGTTTCACATATGCCGCACCAGCAAAAATCAGCAAATCCCTGATCACCACAAAAACAACGAACCAGACCGGCAGGTCACCGACAACCATGAAGTAGATGGCAACCGCAGCGAGGCAAAGCTTGTCGGCAAGCGGATCGAGTATCTTGCCCATGTCCGATACCTCGTTTGTCCAGCGGGCAGTCTGGCCGTCGAACCAGTCACTCAGTACGGCGACAACAAGGATGGCATTGGCGATCCAGATGTCCCCTTTATCGAAGTAATAGATAAAAAAAGGGATAAGCAGGATCCTGAGAAAGCTCAGGGAATTCGGCAGATTGAGTATATGGCCCTTCACAGCTTTTTTCCGGATATACTGAAAAAACTCTATAAAACAAGGTCGGGATTTGCTTTTACGAATTCAGACCAGTCTTTTCTGCGCGACGAGGGGCATGTTTTCCCTTTCCTGCCCGAGGCAGGACAACCATCGGACAACAAATCGCAAAGCGCTATCCCAAGCGCATCGGATATGTCAAATGGCCTGATCTTCCTGTCGATATTGAGAAAATGCTGTGCCATGTAAGCAACCTGCTCCTTGCTCGCCCCCCCTCTGCCGGTCAAAACCTGTTTTACTTCCCTGGGGGCATATTCGTTCAGTTCAACTCCCCTGTTCATTGCAAGTGCCACAACCGCACCCCTGACCTGGCCAAGCTTGAGGGCCGACTGGGCATTACGGTTGACGTATGCTGTCTCAAGAGCAAGCCTTGCGGGCTTGTTCTCTGCAAGAAGTCTGTCAAGCTCATCGTAGATGACCTTGATCCTTTCCGGGATGCCCTGCCGGGAACTGAGCCGGATAACCCCGCAATCAACCAGGGCAAAAGCTCCTGTTTCCCCCTTTATGATGCCGTAACCGGTCCTTACACTCCCGGGATCGACCCCGATCACAATCATAATCCTGCATTGAACGATTAATCAAGCATACATAACAGCCGGCAACCGGGAACATGCAACCGGCAACAGACAGCGCGCCGGACGCAGATCAGTTACTTTTTCATGAATCAAGACTGTTCATTGCCTGCTCGCTGATATCGAGATTACTGTAGACCGCCTGTACGTCATCACAGTTTTCAAGCCCATCAATGAGCTTCACTGCCTTGACTGCCTCATCGGGTTTCGGCTCGACAAAATTATCAGGAATCATATCCATCTTGGCATTCTCGTAGGCAATACCTGCCTCGTCGAGCGCCTGCTTTGCCGTTTCGAGGTCTTTTACATCGACAATCACGCTGAAATAGTTTTCATCATCACTCTCAAGGTCCTCAAGGCCTGCTTCGAGCAGAACTTCCATAAGCTTTTCCTCGCTTACGCCTTCCTTCGCAACGTCAATACATCCTTTTCTCCGGAACATCCAGCTCACGCTTCCGCTTTCACCGAGCGAGCCATTATGCCGGTTCATGATATGCCTCACGTCGGCAACAGTCCTGTTCCGGTTGTCTGTAGCTGTTTCTATGATAATCGCTATACCGCCGGGTCCGTACCCTTCATAGGTTATCTCCTCATAGCTGACTCCATCGAGCTCACCGGTTCCTTTTTTAATCGCCCGCTGAATATTTTCGTGGGGCATGGAATTGGCCTTTGCCGTATCAATGGCAAGACGCAACCGGGGATTGCCCGCAGGGTCCCCTCCTCCGGTTTTTGCCGCTATGGTAATTTCCCGAACGAGTTTCGTAAAAAGGTTACCCCTTTTCTGGTCGGTCGCAGATTTCTTTCTTTTGATCGTTGACCATTTACTGTGTCCAGACATAAGATATATCCAATAGAACTAATGAAAACAGGAAAACAATCCCTAACCGGGCGTTTCAGCAAAAGCTCAATACCTGCACGTTTATTAAAGGCAGCCGCTCGTTTCAGGTAACCGTTTATGATAATAGATTTATTTTCTTTAACCTAAGCTGAGCGGTATTTGTGTACCGTTCAGGGCGTTCTTAAGCGCAAATTAATCACAAGAAAAAATAATGACAAACCGGCTGGTGGCATACCAGGGCGAACCTGGAGCATACAGTGAAATAGCCGCTCTCCGTTTTGGGGAACCTGCTCCTTTCGAGACCTTTGACGAAGCATTTCATGCTGTCGAACACAGAGAGGTTTCCTGTGCGGTCATTCCAATTGAAAATTCTCTTGGCGGCAGCATTCATCATAACTACGATCTGCTGATGCAGCACCCCGTCACTATTGCCGCCGAAACGTTCGTAAAAGTTGAGCACTGCCTGCTTGGACTTCAGAAGGCTTCCGTGGATGTCAACGGAAAAGTTCTTTCACACCCGCAGGCACTCTCCCAGTGCCGTAACTTTTTCGCTGCCCATAAAAATCTTAAACCTGAAGTAGCGTATGATACTGCCGGAAGTGCGAAGATTGTTGCCGCAGAGGGCAACCCTGCACATTTCGCCATCGCTTCAAAAAGAGCGGGCGAGCTTTACGGCCTGAAAACATTCCTCGAGAACCTGGCCGACGAAGACTGGAACATCACCCGGTTTTTCTGCATCGCCCATGAAGAGCACACTACCGATCTCTATCTGAGAAAAAAACCGGACACGAGCAAACAGAAAACCTCTATCGTTTTCACCCTACCGAACGAGCAGGGCTCTCTCTTCAAAGCGATGGCGACACTGGCGTTGCGGGAAATCGACATGACCAAAATCGAATCCCGTCCTTCAAGAATGAAAGCTTTCGAATATTATTTCTACGTTGATTTCATAGGGCATGAAAACGATCCCGATATTCATAACGCCCTGACACATCTCAGGGAATTTGCAACGATGGTTAAAGTTCTGGGCAGCTATGGTGTCGTTGAATAACGGCGGTCAATTTCAACTGACATTCGATATGAAAGCAGCTCCGAACAGAGAGCAGCCGAATGAAACGGGAGAAAAGCCAACCCTTTTTCTGCTCGACGGCATGGCCCTGGTTTACCGGTCTTTCTTTGCCCTGCAGCGGACCGGCATGGCAACCAAAAAAGGCATTCCCACGGGAGCCGTTTACGGCTTTCTCATGACCCTGCTGAAAATTTACGAAACCTACCGGCCGGGCTATCTTGCCGTTGCCTTTGACAGCGCTGAAAAAACATTCCGGCATGAACTTTACGAGCCTTACAAGGCAAATCGTCCCGAGCCGCCCGAGGATCTCATCGCGCAACTCGATATGATATTCAGAATCGTCGAAGCGATGAATATCCCTGTCCTGAAGCAACCGGGCTATGAAGCCGACGACCTGATAGGAAGTGCCGCAAAAAAATTCGAGCAGGAATGTGTGGTTTATATTGTTACACCCGACAAGGACCTCGCACAGCTTGTTCATGACGGGATTAAAATCCTCAAACCCGGCAAGAAGCAAAACGAGCTGACTCTTCTCGGCAGCAAAGAAGTAACGGAACAGTTCGGCGTTGCTCCGGAACGGTTCACCGATCTCCTCACACTGACCGGAGACAGCTCCGATAATATTCCAGGCGCAAAAGGAATTGGGCCCAAGACTGCTTCGCGGCTTCTCAACACGTACGGAAATCTCGAAGCTATCCTGGAACATCTCGATGAACTCCCTCCGAGATCACGCAAAAGCCTGGAAGATTTTGAAACCAGCCGGAAGCTGGTTCAGAACCTCGTTACGATCAGAACCAACCTGCCCCTTGGAGCAACGTTGCAGGATCTTGCGTGCACAGAACCGGACGGGCAGAAGCTTTTCGAGCTTCTCGACAATCTGGAAATGAAAAGCGTCGCGGCAAGAATTCCGCAAATCTTTCCGGAAACCCGGCCTCCCGGAAACAGCAGCGCCGAGGCTTCTAGAACTGAAATCACCGCACCCGAAGATGTTGCATACCATCTCATTGACGATGAAGAGGGTATAGGCAAACTTGAAAAAAAACTCGCAAAACTGGCCAGCTTTGCTTTCGATACCGAAACCACCAGCCTGAACACACTTGAGGCGGAGCTTGTAGGCATGTCGTTCAGCTGGAAACCGCGTGAGGCTTATTTCATTTGTTTTTCAGAACAGGGCATCAAACCTGAAACAGCACTCGGCATATTGAGGAAAGTTCTTGAAAACCCGGACATTGAAAAAAAAGGTCAAAACCTCAAGTATGACATTCTGGTCCTGAAAAATTACGGAGTACGGCTTTCCCCTGTAGGCTTTGATACCATGCTGGCGAGTTATGTCATCAATCCCGAGGAAAAACACAACCTTGACGATCTCGCCGACCGGCACCTGGGATACCGGACAATAACCTACGGTGAGCTGACCGGAACGGGGAAAAAAAACATACCTATTCAGGAGGTTCCTGTCGACAAATTGACTGTTTATGCCTGCCAGGATGCAGATGTTGCTCTTCGGCTCCAGGAAAAACAGTCCGGGATACTCGATGAAAGCCCTGAGCTTGACCATCTCTGCCGAACCATTGAGTTCCCTCTGGTTGAAGTGCTGGCAGACATGGAGTACAGGGGCATCTCTCTTGACACATCCCAGTTGGAACAGACCGCGGAAACCGTTAATCGCCAGATTGAAACCCTTAAAGAAAGGATTTATGAAACATCCGGAACCAGCTTCAATATAGACTCACCCAAACAGCTTGCTGAAATTCTTTTCAATGTTCTCGGTCTGCCCGCAAAAAAAACAACCAAAACAGGCTACTCAACCGATGTCCGGGTTCTGGAAGATCTTTCCCGGCTCCATCCGGTTGCCGGAGATATCCTGGAGTACCGCAGTTTGCAGAAACTCAAGACCACGTACATCGATGCCTTGCCAAGAATGCTAAGCCCGAAAACCGGCAAACTGCATACTTCATTCAACCAGCACATTGCGGCGACGGGCAGGCTCTCATCATCAAATCCCAACCTCCAGAACATCCCGATCCGTACTCCCCTTGGCAGGGAAATCCGAAAGGCGTTCATACCTTCTGACAACGACAATTACCTGCTTTCCGCCGACTACTCGCAAATCGAGCTTCGCATTGCGGCAGAAATATCCGGAGACACCCAGCTCAGAAACGCATTCAGGAAAGGAGAAGACGTTCACTCCGCAACAGCCAGGGTGATTTTCGATGTTGAAGAGATAACGGAAGAAATGAGACGAAAAGCCAAGGAGGTAAATTTCGGCGTACTCTACGGTATTCAGCCATTTGGACTTGCGCAAAGGCTCTCCATCCCTCAAAAAGAAGCCAAAGCCATTATTGAAACCTACAAATCAAAATACCCCGGTCTGTTCGAAGTTCTCGAGAAAATCAAAACCGACGCGGCTGAAAAAGGATATGTCACAACGCTCATAGGACGACGAAGATACATCGACAATTTGCAGAGCCGGAACCGAAATATCAGGATGGCTGCCGAAAGAGCAGCCATGAACACCCCTATCCAGGGAACTGCCGCAGACATCATCAAATGCGCGATGAGCCTTGCTGCTGAAACAATAAAAAACAACGGGCTGCAATCCTCGATGCTCTTGCAGGTTCACGATGAGCTTGTTTTTGAAACCACCCATGAAGAAAAGGAAAAGCTGTCGGAAATCGTTACGGATTGTATGGTAAAAGCCGCTGAAATATGCGGCCTCTCCAACGTACCCGTCAAGGTTGAAACCGGTATCGGAAAAAACTGGCTCGAGGCGCACTGATACCCGAGAGAAGTATTGCCTAACAAAAAACTTTTTTTATATTTTCGAGATTCGGAGAGATATTCCCAGCACATCCCAAGAACAGGAGACACATGTTTTCCAGGAAAAGCTTCTACTATGTTACAGAAGACGGCAGGTTTATGCCGCTCCACACACTCGCTCTCCTGGTTGCAGGTATTTTCCTTATTTCTATTGTATCCGTGGCAGCCCTGTTTGCGTTCAGGGACAGCAGCCCCGTCAATACTGCCGAGCCGTCCGGCAACGATCCCCTCCTCTCACTTCAGAAACAGATTTTCCGGCTTGAAAAAGAGATCGAGTCGCTTTCCGCTTCAGACAATCAACTACGGCTCGCCGTGAACCTTCCGGTCATATCCGAGGAAGAAAAGAAAATGGGAACCGGCGGAAGCAGAACCGCCAAGCTTTATGCCGGCAGTGAGTCAATGGCCAGTCTTCTTGCCTTGACCGAAAAAAAGATCGACAAGCTCAGTCTTAAAATCGAACAGCAGAAGGAAAGCCACAAAAAAATCCAGAACACCTGGGACAAAAACCAGAAGCTCTTCGCATCAATTCCTGCCCTGAAACCGATAAACGGCAGAATCACCAGCGGGTTCGGTGTTCGCCGCCACCCCATCTACAAACGTCGAATACATCATGACGGCATCGATTTCTCCGCTCCGACGGGAACAAGCGTTTACGCACCAGGCAACGGAACCGTCATTTTTTCCGGTTATAATTTCGGCTACGGCAAAAAAATCGTCATCGATCACGGCTTCGGCTACAAAACAGTTTACGCCCACCTTTCAAGATCACTGGTCAAAAAAGGCCAGAAAATAACACGCGGTGATGTCATAGCCCTTTCAGGCAACACCGGTATTTCAACAGGCCCGCATCTGCACTATGAAATACACAAAAACAATCGGAAACTGAATCCTTCCGCCTACTTTTTTGACAATCTCGCTCCTGAAAGTTTCCTGACAGCAAAACCTGCCTCAAAACAAAACACCCGTAACTCATAATTCTGAATTAATACACGATATCATATGTTCTGGAACCTGGACCTGGCAAGATATATTGCCGATGCACCATGGCCTGCAACAAAAGAAGAGCTGATCGATTTTGCGAATCGCACAGGAGCCCCTCAGGCTGTTATCGATAATCTGACCGATCTGCCTGAAAGCGACGAACTGTATGAAAGTCTTGAAGAAATCTGGCCCGACTACCCTACTGACGAGGATTTCTGCTACGGTGATGAAGAGCCCATAAATTAGGAGATCGACACGGTACGTGCTTTTTTTTTACATACGAATACCTTCCGGCTATGCTCAGCCTTTCTGATCCTGATATTTCTCATCCTGTCCGTTCCGTCCCATTCGTGCATAGCCCAGAAAAAGGATGAATCTGCCGGGCAGGTTGCTGTCAAATCAATATCGATAACCGGGAACAAAGCTCTCACCAGGGAAGAAATCCTGGAGGTCATTTCCACGTCGAAAAAAGAACCTTTCAACCGGGAATTATTTTCCCGGGACCTGGCACTGATAAAAAAGCTTTATACCTTCAAAGGTTTTTTCGACGCGGTTATTGACGCAACCATCAAAAGTCCAGACAGAAAAAACAGGATTGACCTGGACATTATCATCAGGGAAAACGCTCCGGCACGTATTGATGCAATCAGGCATAAAGGGCTCGACAGCATCTCTCCTTCTCTGAAAGAAAAATATCTGAAAGGAAGCCGTCTCAAACAGGATTCGGTTTTCACGGTCGATAACCTCATAGAGGAAAGAAACCGGACAGTGAATTTTTTCAGGGATTACGGCTACGCGTTCCTGCATGAAGACAGTGTCCGTATTCAGGTCGATACCACCGGCCTGCTCGCAGGTTTGCAGGTAAACATCGCGCTCCCCCGGTTGCTTCTCTATGGCCCTGTCGAAGTCTTCGTCCACGATCCTGTTACAAGGGACCGCAAGGCTCTGCGGACGCCGAAAGTCATCCGTAAGGATAATATCAATATTACGGTATACGGCGAGCAGAACATTTCGCCCGAGCTTATAACGAATTATATCGCCTATCGCTCTGGAGACATCACAAATGAGTCCCTGCAAAGAAAAACCTTGCAGAATTTCGGTTCTACAAATATTTTCTCCTCCGTGTTTGCCCGAAAGGACTCGGTGAGAGAAGGTGCACTGTATACATCGATCCACCTTGAACCCAAACCGAAACACCTTATTGAACCAAAACTTTATTTCGACAACCGTTATGGAGACTTTTTCGCTGGTGCCTCAGCAAAGTACGAGAACAAAAATCTGCTCGGCGGCGCTGAAAATCTGAAGTTCAAAACCGATTTCGGTATGCAGATCAGCAATTCCAATGATCTGCTGAAAAATATCGACGAAAGCCTTTATACAAAGTACCGGCCCTATGAATTCGGGCTTTCGGCCAATATTCTTAAACCTGCACAGAAAAATCCCGGAAACGTCTATGCCGGAGCTCTCGAGTATTCCCGTTCCCGCCTGCCTATCCTGCTTGACAACCAGAAAGGTCTCGTTCGGCTGAGCTATAATGCGCAGCTCTCCTCCAAATCCAGACTGAACTTCGATTTCTTCGAGCTGGAGCTGGTCAAGAAAGACTCGCTTGACGGCTTTAAAGAACTGTTTAAAACCGACCTGGCCGAGAACATCGGGGTCGATCCTTCCGACGCCATTGCTGTCGACAACAGCCTGGACAGCCTTCTGCAGACCAATCTCAACCAGACCTTCAGGCTTCAGTATTACCATTCAAACCAGAACGATCCCCTGCGAAGGACAACCTACACCTGGAACCTGAGCCTCGAAGAAGTCGGCGGCCTTGTCTATCTTATTGATGCATACATCGACACAAAAAACTATACGGGATTCACGGAAGACGAACCGCAGATATTCGGCACTCCCTATTCACAGTTTCTCAAAGCAAGCGGGCAGTTTTCTTTTGCAAACGATATTTCCGAAGGCCAGCAGCTTGCCGGAAGAATCTTCCTGGGTGCAATGGCCCCTTACGGCAAGTCTGACGCCACACCCGATGACCGCCGTTTTTACGCCGGCGGGCCAAACAGTATGAGAGGCTGGCTCTTCAATACCCTGGGGCCGGGAGGGAACAAAAGCGAAGCTGCTGCAACACTGGGAGCGGATATAAAAATCGAAGCGAATCTCGAGTACCGCCTGAATTTTTTCAAACTTTTCGGTCAGCCTTCCGGTATGGCATTGTTCACCGATGTCGGAAACATATGGGACAGAAAGGGGCCTTATGCCCTTACATTTGAATCTCTGTACAAGGATTTCGCGTGGGATGCCGGAATAGGTTTGCGTATCGGTTCTCCGATAGGCCCATTCCGCTTTGATTTCGGCTATAAGCTTCACGACCCTTCACAAGACAATCCCTGGCAGTTCAGCAACTGGCATATTGGTGATTTTACATTCAATTTTGGAATTGGAGAACCATTTTAGTACCTACTTTTCAGTAACCATTTATCAGCCATTCCCTATAACCATCATGCAGCAGAAAACAACACTTCTTGCACCGTCCATTCTCTCAGCGAACTTCACTAAACTCGCGGAATCTGTTGAAATTGCCGAAAAGGCAGGCGCCGACTGGCTCCATTGTGACGTCATGGACGGACATTTCGTACCGAACATAACCTTCGGCCCTTTTATCGTAAAAGCGCTCGCAGAGTGCTCCAACCTTACCATCGACACACACCTGATGATATCCGACCCCGATACATATATCCCTGACTTCATTGCTGCCGGTTCCCACCAGATAACGGTTCACCAGGAAACCTGCGCTCATCTTCACAGAAGTATCCAGCTCATTAAAAGCCTGGACGCCAAAGCAGGAGTATCGATCAACCCGGCAACGCCGGTTTCGACGCTTGAATCGATTCTGCCGGATCTCGACCTTGTTCTGCTTATGTCGGTGAACCCGGGATTCGGGGGACAGAAGTTCATCCCGTCCTCTCTGGGCAAGGTAGAACAGCTTCACGCAATGCGAAACAGGCTCAATCCTGAAATGATTATCGCGGTTGACGGGGGAGTGACGGTAAATAACGCGCAGGACCTGGTTTCTGCCGGTGCAGATGCCCTGATTGCAGGAACGGCTTTCTTCAAGGCGCAGAACCCCGCCGAGGCAGCGGCGGCGATCAAATCCGCTTCCAGGTAAACCGCTGGAGCTCGGAGCCAAGCAGACCTTCACCGATCAGAACGGCATCAAACAATGCCTCCTGCATCATGGCTACGTCCGACGCCCGCTTGAGACCGCTTTCCGAAACAGAAACCACGCCCTGCGGTATGAACGGCCTGAGCCGAAGCGACGTTTCAAGTGAAATCGTGAAATCCTTCAGGTTGCGGTTGTTGACTCCGACAATGGTTGATCCGGCTTCGATAGCACAATCGAGTTCCTCGCCATCATGCACCTCTACAAGGACATCGAGACCTATACCCTCGGCAAGCTGAATGAAATCCCTGAGCTTTTCACCGTCGAGTGCCGCCACAATAAGCAGGACCGCATCGGCCCCGATCAGCCGCGCTTCGTAAATCTGAGATTCGTCGACAATGAAATCCTTACGCAGAACGGGAAGATCAAACGCTCCGCTGACCTGCTGGAGATGCTCGTTCGCACCCTGAAAAAAATTCCGGTCAGTAAGAACCGAAAAAGCCGAGGCACCGATCCCGGCGTATCGACCTGCCATCTCGAGAGGCTGAAAATCTTCAACCATGACCCCCTTTGAAGGCGATGCTTTTTTCACCTCGGCAATCAGTCGAATGATCTCCTGATCGTTTTGCAGCGAGGCCCTGAATCCCCGTGCAGGGGATAATTCACCTTCCAGTTGCCGGTAACGGGCAGAGGGCCGTTGCTTTTTTAAAACTTCGACCTCGCCCTTTTTGTAATCAAGTATTTTTGTAAGGTAGGTACTCATGAAGAGGCGGAACCGTCGGCAATGTTTCTCAGTTCACCCTCGAAATCAACGATCTGGCGAATGTTGTCCAGGAACCAGGGGTCGATACCTGTAGACTGGTAGACCTCCTCAACCGTTGCGCCTGCCTGAAAAGCATAACGCAGATAGAACATCCTGTCGGCTTTGGGAATCTTGATTTTTTCCAGCAGGTCTTCCTTGGCAAATTTTCGCTGCTGCTGCGTCATACCAACAACGTTCATGATATCTTTTCCGTCACACCCCAGGCCCGCTCGGCCGATTTCAAGGCCTCGTAACGATTTCTGAAGTGCTTCACGGAAATTCCGGCCGAAAGCCATGACCTCGCCGACCGACTTCATCTGCACCCCGAGCCTGGAATCGACGTTCTTGAACTTCTCGAAATCCCATCTGGGAACTTTGACAACACAGTAATCAATGGCCGGTTCGAAACTTGCCGGGGTTGATTTGGTGATATCGTTCTGGATCTCGTCGAGTGTATAACCGACCGCCAATTTGGCCGCAACCTTGGCTATCGGGAACCCTGTAGCTTTCGAAGCGAGCGCCGAGCTCCGGGAAACTCTCGGGTTCATTTCAATAACGACCACCCGTCCGTTTTCAGGGTTGATGGCAAACTGAATGTTGCTGCCTCCTGTTTCGACCCCGATCTCACGGATAATCTTTATCGAGGCATCCCTCAGCATCTGGTACTGCCTGTCAGACAATGTCTGTACAGGGGCAACCGTAATGCTGTCTCCGGTATGAACCCCCATGGGGTCAACATTTTCTATAGAACAGACAATAATGACGTTGTCTGCGAGGTCGCGGATCACTTCAAGCTCGAACTCCTTCCAGCCTATCAGGCACTCTTCGACAAGCACTTCCCCGATAGGACTTTCCGCAATTCCACGCCTGACCGCATCGTAATAATCTGCTTTGGTTTCGGCAAAACCCCCGCCGGTACCTCCGAGAGTAAATGAAGGACGTATGACCATCGGCAACCCGATCTCTTCCAGAGCCTCCTTCGCCTCTTTCTCGTTACGCACAAAAAAGCCCTTGGCCATCTCCAGGCCCAGCTTCTTCATGGCGTCGCTGAAAAATTCCCTGTTCTCTGCCTTTCTTATCGCCCTCAGCTTAGCTCCGATAAGCTCCACACCGTTACGTTCGAGCACGCCGCTTTCAGCAAGGCTGACCGCAGTGTTCAGAGCCGTCTGCCCTCCCATGGTAGGCAACAGGGCATCGGGTTTTTCTTTCTCTATGATTTTCCGGACATATTCAGGGGTTATCGGTTCAATGTAGGTGCTGTCGGCGAACTCGATATCGGTCATGATGGTAGCCGGGTTGCTGTTCACCAGAATAACCCTGTAACCTTCATCCTTGAGCACCTTGCAGGCCTGGGTTCCAGAGTAATCAAATTCACATGCCTGGCCGATCACAATCGGGCCAGCACCTATAACCAGAATCGATTTGATATCTTCCCGTTTTGGCACTTTTCTTTTCGTTTTATGCTTTTCTAACGATAACGAGGGTAATGTACAAAAATCACCCTATAATCCTTATCAAACAAGGCATTCCATCTGCCTCATGCCTTTTTGCCACCAAACCTCGACACATTACGGGCGCATACATGGATGTGCCCCTACAGTCTCACAAATCAACAGTTCCAAACCTCCAGCTTTCGAACTCTTTCTTCCAGCCCTTTCCTTCCCGCTACCCGGTAACACCACTTATTCCACTATCCTGATAGCCTCCTGGTGAAATCCCCCTTCATCCCGGCGATACCAAGAAGTAACGGACGAAGGCTGCATATTCTCTATCGAAATGATGATCATGGAATGTCCCGGTCTGGCAAAGTCGATATCGCTGTTTGAAGGAACGGCCGCCAAGTCAATGTGGGAATGATACGAGCCGACAATCTCGAACCCGAGACTTGCCGCCTCCCTTTCAATATCGATGTATTCGGAAAAGGAAATCTCAAACCCATGCTCTCTGCCGCTATACAGTACATTTGCACACGGCGCAATCTCATACACGACGTTTTCATACTCTCCTTTATGAGTCGGTTGCCGTACCCCCGCAAGAAGACCGCAACATTCATAGGGTATATCCCTCAAAGCATGTTCCTGTATTATCTCGAATTGGCGACGTCGTAACTGCATCCTTACATTGAACGTTCCAGATTATGCCC
>JAKSDB010000314.1 GCA_022360415.1 Chlorobiales bacterium | reverse complement strand
TTGATGTCGAACTTCTCGACAAGCACTGAAGCAACGTTCGGCGTGAGAAACTCGGGCAGGGTCGGGCCGAGCCGGATACCTTTCACACCGAGCGAGAGCAGAGCAAGCAGGACTGCCACCGCTTTCTGCTCATACCAGGCTATATCGTAGGATATCGGCAGGTCGTTGATGTCGTCAAGGCCGAAAACCTCTTTCAGTTTAAGTGCGATGACCGCGAGGGAATAGGAATCGTTACATTGCCCCGCATCGAGGACTCTTGGTACACCCCCTATGTCGCCGAGCGGCAGCTTGTTGTAGCGGTACTTGGCGCACCCTGCCGTCAGGATGACCGTATCGCCGGGCAGGGCGCCGGCCACATCGGTATAGTATTTCCTCCCGTTCTGACGGCCGTCGCAGCCTGCCATGACGACAAAGCGCTTGATTGCACCGGACTTTACCGCGTCGACAACCTTGTCTGCAAGGGCGATTACCTGGTTATGTGCGAAACCGCCGGTGATTTCGCCGTTCTCGATTTCCCTCGGCGGCTGACAGGTTCGGGCAAGCTCGATGATAGCGGAAAAATCCTTGGGTTCTCCATTTTTCCCTGAAGGTATGTGACTGAGACCCTCATAGCCCGCATTACCTGTAGTGAACATCCGGTTCCTGTAAGACTCCTTCACCGGCACGATACAGTTGGTCGTCATCAGAACAGGGCCGTTGAACGACTCGAACTCCTTGTCCTGCGACCACCAGGAGCTGCCGTAATTGCCGATAAAATGGGAGTACTTCTTGAACGCCGGATAGTAATGCGCCGGAAGCATCTCGCAATGGGTATAAACATCGACACCGGTTCCCTCGGTCTGTTTCAGAAGTTCATCCATGTCACGCAGGTCATGGCCCGAAATCAGGATTCCCGGGTTGCTCGCCACTCCGGTTTTCACGGTCGTTATTTCAGGACTGCCATAAGTCTCCGTGTTGGCCTTGTCAAGGAGCGCCATTGCCTTGACGGCGGCTCCCCCGGTTTCCATGACCAGTGCCGTCAGCTCATCGGCGTCCAGCTCTTTTGTCAGCGACGCAAGGGCCTTGACGTAGAAATCATGGATAGAACTGTCTTCATAACCGAGAACTTCGGCATGGTCGGTATAGGCTGCAAGCCCTTTCAGCCCGTAAAGTACCAGGCTTTTCAGGGAACGCAGGTCTTCGTTTTCGCTCAGGGCCTCGATCCCCGACGTATCCGCCTTGAGAACAAGGTCTTCCTTGCTCCCGCCTGACCATAGGGCACAGTCGTGCCGGGGTATTTCAGAGAGCGAACTTTTCAGCTCGTCACGCAGAGCGAGAGCTTCATTGATTTTATTGACGATCGCATCGTCATCGAAATTGGTGTTGGTAACAGTAACGAACAGGGCTTTGGAGATAAAGCGTCCATGTTCTGGCTTCAGTTTCCTGCCGGAAGCTTCGGCGCACAAGGCGATACCCTGAAGCGCATAGATCAGCGTGTCCTGAAGTTTTGCCGTCATCTCGTTTTTGCCGCACACTCCCCTTGCGATGCAACCTGTCTTTTGCACACTCTCCTGGCATTGGTCACAGTACATCCCCATTTCTCCTCCTCTTTATTGCTTGTTGTGATTTTTGATTGATAGTGCGTGCCGATAATCCTGATCGGCACCTTTATGATCGCCACGAATTCTTTTCAGCAGCGACCTGTTGAAAAGCGCTGTTTTCAGTACCCCCCTGTTTCTCGGGCTGGCCTTTATAATAGCCGTAAAATCATCCATTGCTCCGTCGATATCCTCCAGTTCGGCCCTTGCCGTCGCTCTGTTCCCGATTGCGAGAAAATTTTCGCGGGGGCGAAGTCCAAGCTCCATCGCCCTGGTGTAGTCCGAGACTGCCCCCGCCCTGTCGCCTGCGCAAAACCGGGCGTTCGCGCGGTCATAGTAAGCCTCCGCATTGTTCCGGTCTTTCTCTATCTTCCTGTCAAGCTCCTCGAGCGACCCCCTGTAATTACCCAGCGCATCCTTGAGCATTTTTCAAATGACTACTTGCTAATGATTGACTTTTGCCTTTTTATACCCATTCCTCGTCAAGTATCTCTCCCCTGACGCCGACAACAACCTTTTTGACCGGCACTTTCCTGGACGCCTTTTCAAGCGCCTGCTGTACAATGGAGACAAGGCCTGCGCAGCAGGGCACTTCCATAATTGCGACAGTGATCGTATTGATTTTGGCGTGATCGATCATTGCTTTCAGCTTTTCCACATATCTGTCCATTCCCGTATCGAGTTTCGGGCACGCGATAGCAATGCTCTTTCCTTTCATGAAATCCGGGTGGAACGACCCGACCGCGAATGCTGTACAATCGGCAGCCAGGAGCAGATCTGCCCCCTGATAGTAAGGAGCCAGAGGCGTTACAAGGTGAAGCTGTATGGGCCATTGCGCGAGCTCGGACTTCTGCCCTGCGGCTGCCGCTCTCTGCTCTGTCGCATCCCCGTTATCTCTGAAATCCATAAGGGCACTGCCGGGACAGCCACATGCTTCACGTCCGGCGCCGGATTTGCCTGACCCGTTTTCAAGGGGATTGTCAATTCCCTTTTCTTTCAGGTAGTTCAGAGCCTCATGCAGGTAGACCTCCTCACCGTGCGACTCCAGGTGCTCGAGATGCGCGGCGATAACGTTGGGGCCGCCTTTCACGATGCTTTCCTCCATAACTCTCCTTTCGTCATACGGTTCGGCTTCCCGTTCCTCGACGCTTATTGCTCCCTGGGGGCAGGTCCCTATACAGGCACCAAGCCCGTCACAGAAAAGATCGCTTACCAGCCTTGCCTTACCGTCGATAATCTGTAAGGCCCCTTCGGGACAGCCGGGGATACAGTCACCGCAGCCGTCACACTTGGTTTCATCTATGGTTACTATCTGTCTTTTCATTGTTTTTCAAGTCTCTTTTGATGTTTTTTTGAATTTCATCATCGGGTTCATGATCCGGAAGCGGGCGGACACATTGCTCCGCCCCTACTGTTCATCATGCATGGAATCCGCAATGTTCCGGGTCACTTCCGCCCCATTGTGAAGCATTTCGAGATCATCGAGCAGCTTGCCGATCGTAATCCTCTCAAACTCACGGTTGACAATCTGTTCGATCCTCATGATCTCATGGCGAAGCACGCAGCTGGCACGATTGGAGCAAAGCTGTTTGCGAAACATGCACTCTGAAAGCTCGACCTTGCCCTGAAAAATCTCAATAACCTCTTTCACCCTTATACTTCCGGGTTCACGGTCAAGCTTTACACCGCCCCGCGCCCCTTCTTTTGTAATCACAAGGCCATTCCTGCAAAGCTCCTGAAGAATTCTTCTCAGAAACTGGTAAGGGATGTCCTGCTCCTCGGAAATTTTTCTCGCCGAAACATATTCTCCTTCATGCGCACCAAGCACAAGCAGGGCTCTGAGAGCGTAATCGGTATTTTTTGTCAGAACTTTCATAACATCATATAACTGATACCAATATAGTATCAGTTCCCTAAAAACCAAAAAAAATTTCATGATATACTTTTTCCCACAGCACATTTTTTAATCGAAGGCTTTGACGGCACAGGTGTTTCTGAAATACTCCCGGCAACCATATATTGAAAAAACTTATACCGCTCCTGTTGCCCCCGAGCCATGCAATTCATGTAAAGGCGCCCTAAACACCAAGGACATGCTGCAACTCAAAACCGCCGGACATATTGCGCTCGACAACCTTCGGAAGAACCTGACCTTTCCCCCGCTATGGGATACACAGGAAGAACTGGAAAGTGCCGTTAACCGCTACCATGCCGCGTTTCTTGACGAACGGTTCAGTATCTCCAAAAAGCTGGGAGGCTTTTTTCTTGTTTCCGAGCTCATCGACCGGTCTGTCCGCACAGAAGAAGAGGAGCATATGGACAGCCCTTCACTGTCTGCGGAAAAAAAACTGGGCTTGATCAGGGCACTCGATAACATGAACAACATGCTGCTGCTCTATTCCCGCTACATTTCGATAGTGGAGCCGTCAATACAGGATCTGGCCAGAAACAGGAAACACCCCGTTAAAATACTTGAACTGGCCAGCGGAGCGGGAGGACTTGCCTTTGCAATTGCGGAACGCGTAAAACAATCATCCCTCCCGGTTGCAATCACCGGTTCAGACATTGTACCGGAGTACGTCAACTATTGCAACCAGACTGCCGGGAAACAGGGACTTCCGGTAGAGTTCCGGACCATTAACGCTTTTGCGATAGATGAACTTGATGACCGCTCATTCGATATAGTCCTCATATCACAGAGCATGCATCATTTCTCTCCCGGACAGCTGGCGAGAATCATTGAACAGAGCCAACTGCAAGGCGCTTCTTTGTTCCTGGGACTCGATGGACACAGGGGGCTCGATCTTCTTGTAGGAGTCCCCTTGTTTGCCGCTTTGCAACGCAGCTCCATTCTTATGCTCGACGGCTATACTTCTGCAAGAAAGTTCTATTCGGAACCCGAGCTTGACCTGATTGCAGAAATAGCAACAGGTTCGAACCGGCACCACATTGATTTTTTCTGGCCGCTCTCCGTGCTCAGAGTCCCTTTTGTCTAAAGGGGTCATGAGTATATCTCCAGCCGGCAACCTCAGCGCCCATATCATTTCTTCTGCAAAAAGCGTATACTTCAAGTCAGTTTTTCCAACCAACAGCATAACATCAATGGGGGAACCGTTGTTTTCTCGGCGCCGCATACTGGCGGAACAGAACTACCCTCTGCATGCAGGTCTTTTCATAGCCACACTGGTCACAACACTCTGGGCAGGCGCTTTCTGGACAGGGCACCCCGTGAGACTCGACAGCTTCCCGTCATTTCTCGACGATCTGCGTTACGGGCTTCCTTACAGCTTCTCGCTCCTGCTGTTCCTCGGCACTCATGAGTTCGGACATTTTTTTGCCGCTTTCTACCACCGCATGCGTGCCACACTGCCATATTTCATTCCGGTACCGCCACTTCCTTTCCTCTTAAGCCTGGGTACTCTCGGCGCCGTCATTCGCATCAAGGACAGGGTTCCCCACTCGAGAGCGTTGTTCGATACCGGTTTTTCAGGCCCTCTTTCCGGGTTCGTGGTCGCTTTTTGCCTCCTTGTTTATGGGTTCACACATCTTCCGCCGGTAGATTATATCTATACTATCCACCCCGAATACGAAACGTTGGGAGGGATTCCGTCTCCTCCGCCGGAAAACACCCTTTTTCTCGGAAAAAACCTGCTGTACATTCTGCTCGAAAAGGCTTTGAACCCCGCATACAGCCCTCCAATGACAGAAATGTACCATTACCCCTACCTTTTCGCAGGATGGCTCGGCTGTTTCGTTACCGCCCTGAACCTGTTGCCTATCGGACAGCTGGACGGAGGACACATCATTTACGCAATGTTCGGCAGAAAAGTCCACAGAAGAGGGGCTACGGCTTTCCTCTGTATTATCACCCTGATGGGACTACCCTCGCTTTTCATGCTGCTTTTCGAGCTTGTCTATCCCGGCAAGACATTCCCCCTTCCCGATGCAGTCACGGCATGGTCATGGCCGGGATGGGTACTCTGGTCATTTATTCTTTACAGATTCCTCGGCTCCGATCATCCTCCTACCCTGATGGACCACAAACTGCTTCCCGGAAGAATCCTGACAGGCTGGCTTGCCATTATCATTTTCTTTCTGTGCTTTACCCCTGTCCCGTTCGGAATAACGTAACAGGAATTAAAAAAGGCTCCACAAGCTTATAGGTGTTCAATACGTCCCATAAAACTTATCTAAAAGGTGTATCTGGAAATCGGGATCTGCCCAATGAAATAGTAACAAACCCCACGCATGAACAGAGACAACTACCGCATACAGTGCCGTGACAGGGAACTTGATCTTGCCGGGCAAGCGAAAATCATGGGTATTCTCAATATCACTCCCGACTCTTTTTATGACGGAGGGGCATTCCCGCCCGGGGCACAAACCGCCGCAGTCGACCGTGCTGTTGAAAAAGCGCTGGAGATGATACACCAGGGCGCCGACATGATCGATATCGGCGGGGAGTCCACAAGACCGGGCGCCAGGAAAGTTGCTGTCGATGAAGAGCTTCGCAGAACAATCCCCGTTATCCGTGAACTGGGAAGACAATCGGATATTCTGATCTCCATTGATACTTACAAGGCTCCCGTCGCAGAGCAGGCGCTGCTTGCCGGTGCCCTGATGGTCAACGACATCTCCGGTTTCACCTTCGATCCTGATATCGCTGAGGTCTGTCGCCGGCACCGCGCAGCCGCAATCCTCATGCACACAACCGAAAGCCCGGAAAACATGCAATGGAGCCACGAGACCGAAACCGCCGGAGCAGGCATCCTCACACGTGTGAAAAACGGCCTTCGCAACAGTATGGCAGCCGCGGAAAAACAAGGAGTTCACGATATCATTCTCGATCCCGGTTTCGGGTTCGGCAAAAGTGTGGCGGAAAATTATGAGCTGCTCCGAAGGCTCGGCGACCTCCATGTACTGGAACGCCCGCTGCTCGCTGGTCTTTCCAGAAAATCCTTTCTCGGAAAGGTACTGCAGAAGCACCCTGACGAACCGTTACCGCCACCAGGAAAACGTCTGACAGCGACCATTGCCGCCAACACTATCGCTCTGAACAACGGCGCGAACATTCTACGGGTGCATGACGTCAGGGAAACTGTTGAGGTGCTGGCAGTTGCCTCATCTGCAACCGGGAAGGAAACCGAACCTCCGGGACTCTCCTGAAAATTCACTGCAATCGTTTATTTTTCTTAAATTTGTTCACACATGAAGGCTGAACAACGCTTTGGGCCGATACCTTCGCACAGCTGGGAACAATCGGTTAAAGCGAGTGTTCCTGTCATTACGGTCAACTCCACACGAGCAGATGCATCTTTCTAAAATTGAGCTTTTTGGCTTTAAAAGCTTTGCACACAAGGTCAGGATCACTTTCGACAAAGGCCTCACTGCTATAGTTGGCCCTAACGGGTGCGGCAAAACCAATGTGGTTGACGCTATCCGCTGGGTTCTCGGTGAACAGAAATCCTCTCTGCTCCGCTCGACGAAAATGGAGAACATCATTTTCAACGGTTCGAGGATATTCAAGCCTCTGAGCATGTCCGAGGTCTCCATCACCATTGAAAACACGCGTAATATCCTGCCGACCGAATACACCGAGATTACCGTTACCAGAAGGCTGTACCGCAACGGTGAAAGCGATTACCTTCTCAATCAGGTCCCATGCAGGCTGAAAGACATTGTCGATCTTTTTGCGGATACCGGTATGGGAAGCGATGCCTATTCGGTGATCGAGCTGAAAATGATCGAGGAAATCATCAATAACAAAAGCGATGAGCGGCTGCGGCTTTTTGAAGAAGCGGCCGGGATCACGCGCTACAAGCAGCGCCGCCGGCAGACATTCAAACAACTCGAGAACACCACGCGTGACCTTGAAAGAGTGGACGATATCCTTGTGGAGGTCTCCAAAAAGGTCAGAAATCTGAAATCACAGGTCAGAAAAGCAGAGCAATACCACGAGCTGAGT
>JAKSDB010000253.1 GCA_022360415.1 Chlorobiales bacterium | reverse complement strand
TATTCAGAAAGATACGACATGAGAAAATTTACTTTAAGAAAATACCAACAAGAGGCCGTTGATGTTGGTGTTAGGCATTTAATAAACCCGAAAAATAAAAACGCCGTAGCAGTATTGCCGACGGGTGCCGGAAAAAGCCTAGTTATATCAAATACGGCAGATAGGTTAAATGGCAATACCCTAATCTTGCAGCCTTCAAAAGAGATATTAGAGCAAAATTTTATTAAGCTGAAAGCATTGGGACGCACCGATGTGTCTATTTTCTCCGCTTCAATGGGGATCAAGCGCATAGACAAGATAACGCTCGCAACAATCGGATCTATTCATAAAAAATCTGATCTTTTCCATCAGTTCTCACAGGTTCTTGTGGATGAATGCGATTTGGTGAATGCCAAAGAGGGCATGTATAAAAACTTTTTTGATCAAATTGGAAAGCCCGTACTAGGATATACAGCCACACCTTGGCGCATGATGCCGGGCTTTAAATTAAATCATGGTGGTTATTCCGGATTTATAAACCGCATTATAACCCGCACAAAACCTAAATTTTTTCATGATATTATTCATATCACACAAATCAATGATCTATACGATCAAGGCTATCTTTGCCCTATAGAATACGTCACAAGCGGTTCAACTGATCAAATGAAGCTAACACTAAATTCAACAGGAAATGACTATACGGATGCTACATACACCAAAATATCCAATGATATTATACGTGATAGCTTTTATGCCGTTCGTCGCGCAAAAACTGATAGTTCTCTTGTTTTTGTAAAACGCATTGATGACGCTATTGAAATTACAGATATGCTCAACAATATAGATATTCCGTCAGCTTATGTCACAGGCGACATGAAGAAAACTGAGCGCGAAGATATAATAGAAAAATATATAAATGGACATTATAAATGCATTTGCAATGTCGGTGTCCTTACCGTTGGTTTCGATCATCCGAAATTATCACATATCGTTGTTGGTCGACCCATCAATTCAGCGCGCCTGTGGTATCAAATACTTGGTAGAGGTATCCGTATACACCCCGATAAAGACAAGTGCATTGTGGATGATCTGTGTGGAAATGTTGCGCGTTTGGGCAAGATAGAAGATTGGATTATCAAGGATGAAAATGGCGATAAAAAATATAGGCTTTACAATAAAAGCGAGCCTCTTACCGGCATTGATATTAAATCGGGTGTAGATTATGAAAAAAATAGTAGTACAAATTTAAAAAATAAAAAAGATTTTGTTTTTACTTTTGGCAAGCACAAAGGTCAAAAACCATCCGATTGTCCCAGCGTTTATTTACAGTGGATCGTAGACAATTTCAGCCCCGGCTACATCCGCAATCTTTGTAAAGACGAGCTATCTAAAAGGGCTTTAACAAAAGGAATAAATCATGTCAGTTAAAACATTTCGTGTCGATTGGTATCCAGCAGCAGCCCATTATGATTTTTCCAGATTAGAGGCCGAGGAGATCGCAGTTTTAATGCAAATTATCAATGCAATCTACATAGAAAACGGTCCAATCGACAATGATCCTGATCATATTTGAAAAAAAAAAAAAAAAATGACAGCCAAAAAAGCAAAAAAAATCATCGATAAATTGATAGAAAAAGGTGAAATTTTGGTC
>JAKSDB010000156.1 GCA_022360415.1 Chlorobiales bacterium | reverse complement strand
GTATGTGTTATAGCTCCCGTGTTCCTGTCCAGTACTTCGAGCCTGCTTGTGCCGCGGTCATGAGGAGGGTAGATCGCTATACTCCTTTCGGGGAGAACATAATCGTAGTCACTGACCTTCTGCATACATCGCTTTTCTGCGCACAATATTCCTGTCACAGTTTCCTGAGCCTTGCCCTCACCGCTTCGGCATGTGCCTGAAGGTTTTCACGGTCGGCAAACCGTGCGATTTTTTCCCCTGAAAGGGCGAGCTGCTCTTTTGAATAGGATATGATAGAGGTATGTTTGATAAAATCACGAACGGACAGCGGAGAAAAAAACCGTGCGGTTCCGTTGGTCGGGAGTGTATGGTTCGGCCCCGCGAAATAGTCGCCAACCGATTCACAGGAATAACTTCCCATAAAGATCGCCCCGGCATGTTTCAGGTCGGGAAGAATTTCCCAGCTGTCCCGGACATGCAGCTCAAGGTGCTCCGGTGCGATCATGTTTGAAACCTCGCAGGCCTCCCGGATGTCTTTTGCAAGAACAACCGCACCATTCGCGCTCAAAGCCTGTCGTATGATATCGCCGCGCTCCATTGTGGCAACTTTCTCGTCTGCAAGGGTCTTGACTGTTTCCGCAAGCTCGGCTGAATCGGTAATCAACACCGATGAAGCATCGGGATCATGCTCGGACTGGGCAAAGAGATCGAGTACGATAAACTCCGGATCAGCCGAATCATCGGCGATAACGACAACCTCCGAAGGCCCTGCAATACTGTCTATGGAAACGTGTCCAAACACCTCTTTTTTAGCCAGTGCGACATATTTGTTACCCGGCCCGGTTATCTTGTCAACTTTCGGTACACGCTCGGTACCGTAGGCAAAAGCGCCGACGGCCTGTGCACCGCCGAACTTGTAAATCGTATCGACTCCTGCCACATGAGCCGCTGCCAAAATATGAGAATTGACACGTCCCTCGGCGTCACACGGTGTCGTCAGGAAAATCTCTTTTACACCGGCGACCTGTGCAGGAACGACGTTCATGAGCAGGGAAGATGGATAGGCCGCCTTTCCGCCGGGCACATAAAGCATCGCCCGTTCAAGCGGTGTCACCCTCTGGCCGAGAATAACACGGTTGCTCCCTTCACAGAAAAAACTCTTTTCAGACTCGAGTTTGTGAAACGCGGTTATGTTCGCGTACGCTTCCTTGAGAATGGCGATGAAATCCCTGTCAGCGCTCCTGTATGCGGCCTCAATATCTTCTGCCGATACTGTAATCTCACCGGG
>JAKSDB010000225.1 GCA_022360415.1 Chlorobiales bacterium | reverse complement strand
GGTTATAGAACTGGAACACAAAACCGACGGACTCTCTTCGGTAAGCGGTCAGATCATCCTCTGCCGCAACGGTCATCTCTTTTCCGCGAAAATAAAGCTGTCCTTGCGAAGGAACATCGAGCCCGCCTATGATATTCAGCAATGTTGATTTGCCACTGCCGGAGGTGCCCAGCAAAACAACCAGCTCTCCATCGTAAAAGTCAGCTGACACATGCCTAAGCGCCTCGACCTTAACCTCGCCCATCGTGTAAATCTTGCTGACCTTGTCCCCTCGGAGTACAACCTTTTCCATACCGTTGCCGTTTTCTGCCATATCGAACATCGTTACCCGACTTTCATGAGATGCAATATACCCTTTTCGATGCCTGTCCAGAGATCATCGTCATCCCATATATCCGGGATCATTATGAGCTGCAAACCCAGTCCGTCGAGCAGGGCGGTTATCATCGACGCCAGCCCCCTTGCCGGAATTGCCGAATCGATCACACCACGGTTCGACATCTCATCGATAGCGTCTTTCAACATGCTCCTGAACTCCATGTACATGAGGCTCATTTCTTTCCTGACAACGTCACTCTGGCGTGAAACAGTGACACCCTCCATGAAAAGCGTGAAGAAATCACGATGATTATCGTACAGGTTCCTGAACCCTTCAATAAGCCGTGATGCGAATTGTTCAGCGGAGCCGCTGCTGCGCGAAAGGTCGCCGAGAAGCTTTTCCCCCTTCCCCATGTTGTCACGCAGGACTTTGGCAAGCATATCCTCCTTGTTTCTGAAATAGTAATGAAGGAGGCCCCTGCTCACACCAGCTTCGGCAGCGACACGCGATATGGTTACTCCCGCATAACCGTGCTTCGACAGTACCTGCGAGGCAGCGGCAAGAATGATTGCGGATTTATCCTGGTCACCGCAATCCTTTTCCCGGAACAGCTTATCGTGCATACGTGTCGATGTTTTGAAGGAAAAAATCTTAACAATATATACCTGGTTGGACGTCCATTCAAATACTAAGTTACCCATTAAAAACGGCAACCGCAAAATGGAACCATTTCTTTGCAAAAAGACCTTTACATTGAGAAAAAGGAAAGGATGAGCATCGAGGCAATATACACATGGTTCATGGGACTGGGAGCCGAATACGGTGTCAACCCGCTGGTGTTTGGCGCAATCTATGTCGGCGCGATCCCTTTTTTCACTCTCAGTCTTGCATGGCTTGTGAGGAACCTGAAGCAGAAAAAATCAGCCGTTCTTCCTGCACTGTTTACAGGTTTCTTTTTTATTTCAGCCTATCTTTACCTCATTATCGCAGGCAGGAACGTACCATTCTGGGTATATCTCTTTATTGCATTTCTTGTCGGGGCCGGGGTATGGTCGACGATCAGGAAAATCGGCAGACAGATTTCAAAAACAGGGAGAGCAGATGAGCGTTGAATATGACGTTATCGTTATCGGCGGAGGTGCTGCCGGCCTTACCGCGGCCGGTGTTTCCGCTTCACTTGGCGCTAAAACGGCAATGATCGAGGAGAAAAAACTGGGAGGTGACTGCACCTGGTACGGCTGTATTCCCAGCAAAACCCTTCTTAAGTCAGCAAAGGTAGCGCAGATTGTCCGTGAATCCGGCAGGTTCGGCATTTCGACAAACGGATTGACTGTTGATTTCAAAGCTGTCATGAAGCGTGTTCATACCATTCAGGAAAACGTTTACAATGAAGCTGATGCACCCGTTATTTATGAAAAGATGGGCATACAGGTCATCGAGGGTCGGGGAAGTTTTGCTGATGAACATACTGTCACCGTCACAAAAGACAATGCGGAAACCCTGATGTGTCGGGCAAAAAACATCGTCATCGCAACAGGCAGCCGCCCTGTGATTCCCCGAATAGAGGGTCTCGACTCTGTTCCGTACCTGACCAACGAAACAATTTTCTCCCTGAAGCAGCAGCCGAAAAAGCTGCTGGTCATCGGCGCCGGCCCGATCGGCACAGAGATGGGGCAGGCATTCACAAGGCTGGGCTCCAGCGTTACCGTTTTTGATTTCGCTGAGCGCATTCTTGCCAAAGACCATCCTGAACTGACATCGATCCTTCAGGATATTCTTACCGGTGAAGGCATCGATTTCCGGCTCGACTCTGCAGTTAAAAAAGTGGCGAAAAAGAGCGGCAACATAGCTGTGACCGCTGAAAACCGGGAAACAGGAGAATCCTTCACTGCCGAGGGGGATGCTCTTCTTGTCGCTTCAGGCAGGCAGGCAAACATCGAGACCCTCAACCTTGCAGCAGCCGGTGTGGAAACACATAAACGAGGCATAACCGTTAACGAGAGCTGTCAGACGTCCCGTCACCATATCTATGCCTGCGGGGACGTCGTAGGAGGTTTGCAGTTCACACATATGGCCGAACACATGGCCAAGGTTGCTGCAAGCAAAATGTTGACCCATCTTCCCATGAAAACCGATAACAAACATGTGCCATGGTGTACCTATACCGAGCCTGAAATGGCACATGTCGGTGAAACCGAAGAAGCATTGAAACAGAGAAATGCCGGCTATGAGCTTTACCGTTTCCCGTTCAGCAAAATTGACAGGGCAATAACCGAGAGTGAAACTGAGGGGTGGATAAGGGTCTATGCCGCCGGTTTTGACGGAAAAATTTTTGGAGTCGATATTCTGGGAGCCCACGCCGGTGACCTGATCAGTGAGTTCGCGCTTGCAATGCGTAACGGAGTAACACTCCGTCAGATGTCCGATACAATCCATCCTTATCCATCTTATGCCCTGGGGAACCGAAGAGCCGCCGATCAATGGTATATTCGCAAACAGTCAGGCGCTCTCGTAGGGCTCTTGCAGTTTTTCTTCGGCTATCAGGGCACAATGCCTGATACCAGCGACCCGGACAGAATCGTTTGAACATTACCGCTTATGGAACCATCCCTGTTCGCATTGCTTGTCATCATCTTCTCCGCAGGCCTTGCTGCCGGCATCCTGCTCGACAGAAAAATCAGGCCGGTCAATGATCAAAGTACCGAAGCACCTGTGCATACAGGCCCTTCAAACATCAGCGGACGGGGTGTTTTTGCAGCCCGCGATATAAAAAACGGTGATCTTGTTGAACGCTGTCCTGTGCTCCAGGTTGATGAAGAGGATATAGGAGGCGAGCTTTTGAACTACGTTTTTTACGGAGATAATGAGAAAAAAAGGCTTGTGGCCATGGGTAGCGGCATGCTCTTCAACCACTCCTCGTTTCCCAATGTCGCTTATTACCTTGAAGACACGCCGCATGGCCCTGAACTTGTCATCTACGCTTTGCGCGATATACGGAAAGGGGAAGAGCTTTTCTACAATTACGGCAGTGAGTGGTGGTCGACCCGGAATATCACAGAGATAGCGTAGACATTCAACCAATACTCCCTCTGAACCGTTCACTTTTCCTTTTCAAGCTCGATATTTCTCTGCGAACACCATTCCCTGAGAAACTTTTCGATGGTCGCTTCCCTGTATTTGTTCCATTCCTCGAGCAGGCCGTTTGCTTCGAGAACATTTCTGAAACGGCTTTCGGCAGTCTCTTCATCAGCAAAATAATCCCGTACAGCAGTGTAGTGTTCCGGAAGATGCTCATCGACAAAATCAAAAGCAAGCTCCCTGTCAATGTCAAGACTGTTGCGATGGGGAACCGCGATAAAGCATGAGGAATGAACATCGTGCCCTCTCGTTTCATCCAGACCAAGCGTTACCGAATAATAGTATATCTCACCATCCTCCTTGCTCACGTAGGCAATATTTTCACCCTGAAGGCCTGAGCTTACAAAATCGAAGGCCATTTTGATTTCGGAATACCGGAAATTCATGATGCAAGTGTTTTATTTTATCTCCTCTACGACAACCCCCATGTTGAATATGAGCACCATGTTGCCGTTATGGGCAAACTTGATCTTGTTGCCGTATTCAGTGGGTTCGATGTCAATCTTTCCTTCATAGGTTCTTACCGGTTTGCCCGAGGCAGAATAAACGGTAACCTTGCGTTTCAAACCAACCCAATTGGACTGGAAATCTTTCACACCGCGCTTGAACTCCTGGGAACAGCCGCCTAAAAGGAAAAGCGCCAGCAGGACAACTGTGCCTGTTGTTTTTGCATGAGGAATTTTCATTATAACCGCTCCTTCAATATTTTTTTCATGCTCTCGCCACTCAGTTCAACCGGATTGCTTTTGCTGCGAGTTCGGGAAGCAATCGTATCGATGTCCTTTTCTGCAATACCAAAGCCCTTGAGTCTCGGGAAATTCAGTTTATTCTGCCAAAAACCGAGCTTCTCCAGCAAAGCCTTGCAAGCAGCGTCATCATCAAAGCAGGGATCGCCACAAAGCAATCTTCCGGCCATTGCATACCTGGCAAGAAAATAACCCGACCGGTCACCGTTTTGACGAAGTTGTGCGATATTTTCCCTGGTGGCAGAATAAAGAAGGGTTGCGCAAAGCTGCCCATGAGGAACATCGACGTATCCTCCTATGGAAGAAGCAAATCCATGAACGATGCCGAGCCCTGCATTGGCAAGAGCAATACCGGACAGAAACGATGCATAAGCCATCCCGCTCCGGGCATCGATATCCTCTGCGCCGTTGTGGCAGGCCCTCTCAAAACACCTGGAAAAATGCTCAATACCGCTCAGGGCAACTGCTTCGGTGTAGGAAGAACCATACGGCGAAACAAGTGCTTCGAGCAGCTGCGTAAATGCATCCATGCCGGAAGCAGCCGTAAGCCCCGGCGGCATCGTGAGGGTCAGCTCCGGGTCTATGACGGCAGCCTCAGGAACGAAAGCATAGTGACGGAGAGAACGTTTGTAGCCGTCCACCCCCGTCCGGCTGATAACGGCATTGTTCGTTGCTTCACTTCCTGTACCCGACGTTGTCGGCACGGCAATGAACGGCACTTTCATGCCGTCATGAGCCC
>JAKSDB010000136.1 GCA_022360415.1 Chlorobiales bacterium | reverse complement strand
TCTCAGGAGGTTCTCTCACGATTTCTCGATCAGCTTGACGAAAAACGGACGTACTTTGTCTCGTCACAAGTCGATTCATTTAAGAAGGAAATCGGGAGTATCATTGATGACGAGTTTCTGGCAGGGAGGGCCGATGCCGGGTTCAGGGTATACAACATGTTCCTGAAACAGGCCAAAAAGAAAATGCGCTTTATGATCGATCTGCTCGATACGGCCCGTTTCGACTTCAGCGTAAATGAGACCTTTGTCCTGAAAAGAAAAGAAGCGCCCTGGCCGATCGAGGAGGCAGAGCTTCAGGATCAATGGAGGAAGGAGGCGAAATACCAGCTCCTTAATCTCAGGTTTTCGGGTGAAGAGCTCGATGAAAGTCCCCGAGAGGTGCTTTTGAAAAGATACAGGAACCGGCTTTCCCTGCTTGAGCAGCAAAGCGAAGAAGATGCTTTCCGCGCGTTTAACTATGCGTTGACCACATCGTTTGATCCTCATACCAACTATTTTTCTCCTCTTGATTATCAGAACTTTCAGATTGATATGAGCCGCTCTCTTGAAGGGATAGGCGCAAAGCTTCAGAGCGAGAACGAGTACACGGTTGTAAACGAGATTATTCCCGGAGGGCCTGCTTTCAAAGGAGAGCTGCTCAAGAAGGGGGACAGGATCATCGGTGTCGGTCAGGACATGGAGGGTGAAATCGTTGATATTGTGGGGTGGAGAATAAACGATGTTGTCAAGCTGATCCGCGGAAAGAAAGGATCGGTCGTGCGTTTGAAAATACTGCCTGTTAGCCAGGGAAACAAAGGGCCTGCCAAGGTCATCGAGATTGTCAGAGATGAGGTCAAGCTGGAAGAGCAGTCCGCAAAAAAAGAGGTGATCAGGCACAACGGACGTAAAATAGGTGTGATTACTATCCCGGCGTTCTATCTGGACTTTGAAGGGCAGAAGCAGAAAAAGCCGGACTATAAAAGCACCAGCAGAGATGTCAGGAGGATACTTGAAGAGCTGAAAAAAGAAAATGTTGAAGGCGTTGTTCTTGACTTGAGAAACAACGGAGGAGGGGCTCTTGACGAGGCTGTCAAGCTGACCGGACTGTTTATTTCCGAGGGACCTGTCGTTCAGATCAGGAACTCGCATGGGGGTATAACGGTTCTTCGGAACAGCGAAGCCGATGTCAGTTATACCGGTCCTCTTGCTGTCCTCGTCAACCGTTACAGTGCCTCGGCTTCTGAAATCCTTGCAGCTGCTATTCAGGACTATGGGAGGGGAGTGGTAATAGGAGGCAGAACGTTCGGGAAAGGAACAGTGCAGAGCATCCTGAAAATAAACAGGCCGTTCAATTTTTTCTACAAGAAAAACGAAGATCTCGGACAGGTCAAGCTGACCATAGCCAAATTTTACCGTGTTTCAGGGGAAAGTACCCAGAATTTTGGTGTCAAACCTGATATTGTTTTCCCGTCTTTTATCGATACCGAAACGGTCGGTGAAGATACCTATTCAAGCAGTCTGCAATGGGATAAAATATTGCCGGCCGAACATGCCGGCGTAACAGCGCTGACGGCTGACGATATCACGCTTTTAAAGGAGAAGCATCACCTGAGGGCCAATGAGGATTCTTTTTACAAGCGCTACGTGGCCGATCTGAATGTTTTGAACGGTTTCAGGAAAAAGGAAACCATTTCATTGTACGAGCCTGATTTCAAGGCCGAGATGAACAGGATTCAGGGATTCGAAGCGCAATGGAACAAGGAAGATGAACCGGATATTGTTCTTACCCAGTCGGCTGCAATTGTCGCTGACATGGCCGATCTTGCGCAGAGCCGTCTTACGGGAGGAGGAGCCGCTTCATGGCAGGCAAACGGGAAGTAACAAATTGACATGG
>JAKSDB010000120.1 GCA_022360415.1 Chlorobiales bacterium | reverse complement strand
GTATTCACCCTGTTGCAGAAGATTGAACTGCTGCATGCTCAGAGTACCCGCCATCATGGCACCGCACAAAATCGCGATTGCTGCGGGTATTTCGTAGCTGACAATCTGGGCAACACTCCGTATGGCACCATAAAGCGCCCATTTGTTGTTTGAGCCCCAGCCTGCGGCAAGAATCCCGACCACCTCGAGAGCAACGATACCGATCGCGTAAAAAAGGCCGACATTAAGGTCGGCACCGATAAACGCGGGCCCGAAAGGCAACACCGCAAATGCGAGAAACGAACCGACGAAGAGCACTCCAGGCCCGATCACAAAGAGAAATTTGTCAGCCGACTTGTTAACGATATCCTCTTTCTGAAGCAGTTTGAGGATATCGGCAAGCGTCTGCAGAATACCCCACTTGCCGACTTCCATCGGGCCAAGGCGATCCTGCATGAACGCCGATATTTTCCGTTCGCCGTACACACCATAGGTAAGGGCGTAGAGCGCGATAAACACCAGTGGAATAGCGGCTATAATGACAAGCCCGAACGGTAGTCCAAAAAGGTGAAGCTCAGAGAGTGCGTCAGACCAGGCATTGAGGCTTGTACTCATCTGTCCACCTCCCCGAGCACAATATCGATGCTTCCTATGATTGAGACGAGATCCGGAATAAGCTGCCCTTGAGAAAGTTCTTTCATGGCGGACAGATTTACAAAACAGGATGAACGGGCTTTGCAACGCAGAGGCCTGGTCGATTTCCCGTCACTCTGGATATAAAACCCGAGTTCACCCCGCGGGTTTTCCGCACGACCATAGACTTCACCGGCTTTGGGTCTGATGCGTTTGGGAATGGCCGCCCTCGGATCGAAACCGTCTTCTTCCGGCATCATTTCCAGGCACTGCTCAATAATATTGAGGCTCTCCTCCATTTCCATCGCCCTGACAAGGTGGCGGGAAAGACAGTCACCGATGTCCGAAAATCTTCCGTCGGGCACACAAACCTTGAAATCAAGTTCGGGATAAATGGAATAGGCATCCTCTTTTCTGAGATCCCAATCCACTCCGGAACCGCGCAACATGGGACCGGACCAGCCATAATTGATCGCCACATCGGCAGGCATCATTCCGATGCCTTTTGTACGTTTCACGAAAATCTCGTTTTCTGTCAGCAGCTTCTGCAGTTCGAGAGCTTTCGGCCTGAAGTATTTGACAAACTCGAGTGCTCTCTCCTTGAAGCCTTTCGGGAAATCGTAGGCAACGCCGCCGATAAGAATGTAGTTATAGAGCATCCTGGCTCCCGATGTCCACTCAAGGAGACCGAGAATATGCTCCCTGTCCCGGAAACAGAACAGAAACGGCGTAAACGCACCAAGATCGATCGCGTAGGTACCGATGGCCACCAGATGAGAGGCAATCCTGTTGAATTCCGAAACAATAACGCGTATGAACTCGACACGTCTTGGAATTTCAATATCGAGAAGCTTTTCAACAGCAATGCAGAAAGCAAAATCACTGTTCATCGAGGCCAGGTAGTCCATACGGTCGACAAAAGGCACAATCCCGGGATAATCGACTGTCTCGGCATATTTTTCAAAACAGCGGTGAAGATAGCCGAGATATGGTTCCGCTTCGACAACAACCTCTCCGTCCGTTTTACACTCAAGCCGAAGCACACCATGCGTGGAAGGGTGCTGTGGCCCCATATTCAAGATCATCTCTTCGCTTGAGATGTGCTTTTCAACTACAATCCGGTTGTCACCCTTCGGGGTAATCCTTACTGATGGATGTTCCTCCTTTCCCAACTCCTGCATCTGTAATGCTTTTACAATTATAACCTACGTCCAACTCTTTATTCCGGCACCTTGATTCCGTGGTATGTCTCCTGGACCTCATAGTCCTTGCGAAGCGGATAGCCCTCCCAGTCTTCCGGACAGAGAATTCGTCTGAGATCCGGATGAGCACCGAACATCATGCCATACATATCAAACGCCTCTCTCTCATGCCATTCGGCTGTTTTCCACACTTTTGCAACCGAGGGAATAGCTCCGCCGCTTCTGTCACATTTTATCTTTACAGCTATTTTGTGGCCGAGTTCCCCAAGCGACTCAAAGTTGCAGACAATACCCAGCTTTCCCTCTTCGGGATAATCGACACCGGAAAGACATGCCATATAGTTGAAACGGAGACTGTCATTATCACGCATGAAAAGAGCAATATCTCTCCAGAGCTCGACCTGCCGCACCTCGAAGAAAGGCATGGTAGGGTTTTCATCCAGCTCCGAAACGGCATCACCGAACTTCTCCCTGATAACCTGCCATGCCGCTTTGGCTGCAATAACTTCGGATGATTGTGGTATATTATCCTGAGTGTCTCCCATCTGGCACCTGCTTAAAATTATATTTATGAGGCCATTGCGCCTTTTCGCGCTTCCTGAATCAGCTGGCCCGGATCAATACTTTTTTCCTCCAACTTTTTCAGCGCCTCGGCACGCGAAATACCGATCTGCTCCATGCGGATAAGCCCCTGGATCTTCATCAATCCCCCGATAAGAGACTCGGGCCTCGGTGGACAACCGGGCACATAAACATCTACCGGTATGATCCTGTCAACACCTTTCAACACATGATATCCATGTTTCCAGTAAGGGCCTCCGCAATTCGAACAGCTTCCCATTGAAAGGACATACCGCGGCTCGGGC
>JAKSDB010000121.1 GCA_022360415.1 Chlorobiales bacterium | reverse complement strand
CCTGGCTATGATATAGGTGTTGATGTCGCGAATTTCATCGGCTGTAATGATCCCGTCATCCATTGCTCCCGCATCGTTGACGGCTTCGGTGATGATGTTGTTCATTGCCGAGGCTGCCTGTGCTCCGGCTTCGATGTCCTGTTGTGAAATACGGCCTTCGAGCCCGGGATCGTTATAAATTGCTTCTACGAGCTGATCCAGTCCATTGTTTGCCTGATTGTTTACTGCCATGGGGTATGGGGTTTTAATCACTGACTGCGGTATGGGCAAAGTGATTGTTGGGGGAATTGCGTAACCTTACAAAGTTAGCAGAAAAAAAACTTTCGGAAAATACCGAGGCTTGTTACCAGGAGGAGCTTCTCTTTATTGAAACCCGGGTATACCCGGCAGCATGAATAGTGAAAACACCTGTCACTGATTCCACAAGGGGGGAAGCGGTTTTTATGAAGATCCTTACATTACCTGATTTAACATGGTTGTAACATTATGGATTTCTCGGGAGAGACGATTGCACCTTTAACCTGCAAGCAGATACAAACAACGCTCAGGGGCATTGCCGATCCGGTTATCGCGGAGCACTCTCAACGTTTTTTTAAAACCGGTAAAGGAGGTTACGGGGAAGGGGACAGGTTCCTTGGAATAAGGGTGCCGATCCTGAGGAAACATGTCTCGGCATTTCAGGGCATTTCACTGACAGAAACCCGCAAACTTCTCAGGTCACATTTTCACGAGGAGAGACTTTTCGCGCTGCTTCTGCTGGTAAGGAAGTTCGAAAAGGGCGACGTCGTCACACGCGAAGCGGTATACAATCTTTATTTCGGCAATCTTGAGTTTGTCAACAACTGGGATCTTGTCGACAGCTCCGCGCCTTACATCGTCGGGCAGTGGCTTTCGGATAAAGGCCGTGAGCGTCTTTACATCCTCGCGAAATCGGAAAATCTCTGGGAGCGCAGGATTGCCATCATTTCAACGTTTCATTTCATCAGGAACAACAGTTTCAGTGATGCGCTCCGGATTGCCCTTCTGCTGAAACACGACAAGGAAGACCTTATCCATAAAGCCGTGGGCTGGATGCTCAGGGAGATCGGGAAACGTGATCCGGCCGTGGAAAAAACATTTCTTCGGGAGCATTACAGGGAGATGCCGCGCACCATGCTTCGTTATGCGATCGAGCGATTTCCGGAACAGGAAAGAAAAAAATATCTTGAAGGAAAAGCATCATGAAGAACAAGCCTTACATCGTTGCTCTTGTCGGGAGCTACAGGAAGAACGGCGTTGTCAGCAGTGCCGTTGAAGAAATCCTTGCCTCTGCCGGTGAATCCGGAGCTGAAACAAAAAATGTTTTTCTCCCCGATACCCATATCGAGTTTTGCACGAATTGCAGAAGCTGCACGCAGGAAGAAGGTTCTACACGCGGTAGATGTGTGCTCGATGATTCGATGGAGGAACTGCTTGACATGATAGAGCGTTCGGATGCTGTTGTTCTTGCTTCCCCGATGAATGTCGGTACGGTAACAGCGGTAACCAAAAGGTTCATTGAGCGCCTGATCGGTTTTTATTTCTGGCCGTGGGGATCAGCCTCCCCGAAGATTCGGAATTCTGAAAAAAACAAAAAAGCGGTTCTTGTCACTTCCTCGGCTGCACCTGCCATCTTTGCAGGGCTTTCGGGCACGGTGCAGAAACAGTTGAAAACTGCTGCGGGACTTCTCGGCGCCACTCCTGCCGGGGTTCTTTCTATCGGGCTTGCCGCTCAACAGATTGATCAGGAGCTTGATGAACGTTCGAGGAAAAAAGCCCGGATGCTGGGGAAACAGCTCGTCGAGGCTGTCGGGTAACCGTTGCATATTCATATTTTGACGTTTCTATGCCTGAAAAAAAAGAAGAGGTCTGCCAGGAAGAGTGCTTTCATCCTGACATGCTGGAGAGAGCGAGGAAATCCATGATGCCTCAAGAGACTCTGCAAGATCTTGCGGAGCTTTTCAAGGCTTTGGGGGACCACACACGGGTGAAGATTCTTAATGCACTGTATCACGCCGAGCTTTGTGTTTGTGATCTTACCTCGCTCCTTGATATGAAACAATCGGCGGTTTCGCATCAGTTACGGGTATTGAGGGCAGGAAAGATTGTCAAGTCGAGAAAAGAGGGGAAAAATGTTTTCTACTCTCTCGACGATACACATATCCAGAAGCTTATCGAGCTTGGCCTGGAGCACGTCAGCGAACCGGTTCATCGAAGATGACGGTATTCTTTTTTTTGTTTTTTACGTATGAATATATTATCATATGAGCAATTGTATAACATCTCTGTTTATTGATGTAATGTTTGTATAACCAAAACAATGGAAGCAATTCTTGACCTCATAGCCCAGGTTCTCTATGCGTCGTGGGACGTACTCCTGGAATCTGCACCCTATATTCTGCTCGGTTTTTTTGTTGCCGGGCTTTTCAAGGCGCTTCTGCCGGGAGATTTGATAACAAGGCATCTTGGCGGTAACGGTTTGCCAAGTATCGTCAAGGCTTCTGCCCTCGGCGTTCCCGTTCCGCTGTGCAGCTGCGGAGTTTTGCCCGCCGCTGCCGGCCTGAAAGAACAGGGTGCCGGAAAAGGTGCGGTGACCTCGTTTCTGATATCGACCCCTGAAACAGGAGTTGATTCAATAGCTGTTACCTACGCGCTTCTCGATCCGCTCATGACGGTGATAAGGCCGCTCGTGTCTTTCTTTACGGCT